>JAVWBB010000008.1:0-27266 GCA_036649735.1 Bacilli bacterium | reverse complement strand
ATGTTTCACGTGAAACATAGTAAATGATGTAATAAATTATTTCCCGGGAAATAATCAAGAGTATAAAATCACAATATAATCTTTAAAATTCTTATATATTATAAAGAAAAACGCTGTCCAATGTTTCACGTGAAACATAGTAAATGATGTAATAAATTATTTCTTAGGAAATAATCAAGAGTATAAAACTATAATCGAATCTTTAAAATTCCTATATACCATAAGGAAAAACACCACCCAATGTTTCACGTGAAACATAGTAAATGATGTAATAAATTATTTCTCGGGAAATAATCAAGAGTATAAAACTACAGTATAATCTTTAAAATACCTATATAGTATAAGGAGAAACGTCGCTCAATGTTTCACGTGAAACATAGTAGGTTGGATAGTCAGTAATATTAAAAAATATAATTTCAATTCAATATAGTAAATTTTTGGATTTCTTCTTGTAAAGTTTCTAACTTTATTATATTATAAGTATGTGCAATAAAGATTATGGAACCAGGTCAGGATTGGAAGATAGCAGCCTTAACATTCCATCTTTATGTGCACTTTTTTTGAGGTGTAATATATGAACGATGAATATTTTATGAAAATTGCATTAAAAGAAGCTAAAATTGCATTTAATAATAATGAAATACCTGTTGGAGCTGTAATTGTTAAAGAAAATAAAATTATAGCAAGAGCGCATAATATAGTTAAAGAAACAAATAATTGCTTAAATCATGCAGAACTATTAGTAATTAATAAAGCGTGTAAAAAACTTAAATACGAAAGATTGAACAATTGTTCGATATATGTTACTTTAGAGCCGTGCTATATGTGCGCTGGAGCTATATTTCAAGCGAGAATTGAGCATTTAATATATGGCACCGCTAATATTTTAAATAACATAGAAGATATGAATAGTAAAGATACTATAAATCATACTATAAAAGTAAAAAAAGGTGTTTTAGAAGAAGATTGTAAGCAATTAATAGATGATTTTTTTAAACAAATACGTAAAAATTAAAATAATTATTTCCTGAAAAATAATTATATACTATAATATAGATAAGGAGATGATTAATTTATGTATAAAGCGTTATATAGAAAATATAGACCGTTATCATTAAAAGATCTAGTAGGGCAACCTTTTATTAATCAAACCCTTATAAACACTATTAAATCTAATAATATTGGACATTCTTATTTGTTCTCAGGGCCTCGTGGAACAGGGAAAACTTCGACGGCAAGGATATTTAGTAAACTAGTTAACTGTCTAAATCCCATCGATGGAGCCGCTTGTGAAAATTGTGAAAATTGTCGTTTAATTAATAACAATGAAACATCAGATATTATAGAAATTGATGCAGCTTCAAATAATGGAGTAGAAGAAATAAGAGAATTACGTAGTAAAGTTAACTTAATTACCACTAATTTAAAATATAAAATTTATATAATAGATGAAGTACATATGCTTTCAACAGGAGCTTTTAATGCCTTATTAAAAACATTAGAAGAGCCTCCTCTACATGTAATATTTATATTGGCAACAACTGATTTATATAAAGTCCCTGCGACTATTATTTCTCGTTGTCAAACTTTTTCTTTTTCAAAAATACAATTAGATGATATCGCAAATAGATTAGAATATATTTGCCAATGCGAAAAAATAGATGCCAATAAACAAGTTTTAATGGAAATTGCTAGATTGTCTGATGGAGCTTTACGTGATGCAATTGGGATACTAGATAAACTAACAACTTATAGTGAAAATAAATTGGTTGTAGAAGATGTTGAAAGGTTTATAGGGATAATTTCAAAAGTAAGCGTTAATAAGTTTATTGATAATATTATTACTTGTAATTATAAGGAAATATTGGCAACAATAACAAATTTTGCAAGTGAGGGTAAAGATTTTTCAAGAATTTTAACCGATATAATATTTGAGTTGAGGGATAGAATTGTTGATATATACATAAATAAGCCTAATTTTAATAAGGAGAACTACTTAAAATTAATAAATGAGTTATGTAAATTAGACAATGATTTAAAAATGTCTTCAAATATTAAAATTTTATTTGAAACAAGAATTTTAGAATTGTCAGATACGATATTTGAAAAATCAGTACAAAAAATAGAAGTTATTAATGAATCAATTAATATAAATAATAAAAAAGAAGAGATAGTAAAAAGTCCAAATGATCATATAGATTTAGATGAGAAAATAGAGAATAAATTAGATAAAGAATTAAATCAAATAACAGAAGGACCGCCAGTACATATAGTAGAAGAAGTAGTTAATGAAAAAGTTTTAGAACTAAATGATTTAGGGTATATACCCGAAAACAGTTTAATTAAAACTAATTTAAAACTAAAAAACATTAGAATTAATAACACTTTTTGCAAAGCTTCTAAAGAAATACTTAACGATTATAAGAAAAGGTGGAAAAAATTAAACGATTTAATTTTAGATAATGAATTTGGTTCTTTAGTTCATGTGATTATCGATGGGAATTTAAGGGCTGCTAGTGAAGAAAACTTGATAATTAGCTTTCCATATAATTCATTAGTAGAAAGAATAGATATGAAAATCGATAGTTATTCAGTAATTGCTGAAAAAATATTAGAACATCCAATAAAATTAATATGCATAACTGAAGAAGAATGGGAAACTAAAAAGGCTGAATTTATCAAAAATAAGAAAAATAATGTTAAATTAGAACTAATAAAAGAAATAGTTGAAAATGATATAAGTGAAGATAATACTACTCAATTTTCCGAAAAAACTAAACTTGCTATAGATTTGTTTGGCAATGATGTTGTTGTAGTGGAAGGAGAAAAAATATGAGTATAAGTAATGCCGAATTTGAACTATTAAAAATAATTAAAAAAGAGTTAATTAATAGCCCATATTATGAAGATTACAGTAGTTTAATTTTTAAAATAGAAAAACAACATATTCAGTATAATCAATATCGTGCTGAACAAATAAAAATAAAAAGAAAAACAAACAAATTTTATGGGCGTAGTAAAGAAGAAATAGATAAAATGAAAAAAACAGAAATTAAAAAAGCTAATAAAAACATTAAAAAATAAAGGAGAACGAAATGAATATACAAGCATTAATGAAACAAGCTCAATCAATGCAAAAAGACATGCTAAAAGCTAAAGAGGAAATAGATAAAATGACATTTATAGGGAAATCATCATTGGTAGAGGTGGAAGTGGATGGGACTAAGAAAGTATTAAAAATAAATATTAATGATAAAGAATCTATATCAGTTGAAGACTTAGAAATGTTAGAAGATATGTTAGTAGTAGCTATTGATTCAGCATTTAGTCAAGTAGATGATATTACGGCTAAAAAAATGGGCAAATTCGCTAATATGCCAGGAATATTTTAGGCATATTATGTACCCAGAAAGCTTAAAAGCGTTAATTGAATCATTTAAATTTTTACCAGGTATTGGGGAAAAAACAGCTGAAAGACTAGCATTTGCTATTCTTGATATGGATAAAGAAAAGATTGATTTTTTTAGTAACAGTATTACCTCATCAAAAAAAATAATTAGAAAATGTAAAATATGTGGAATGTTAACTGATACAGAAACTTGTTCAATATGTAATAATGCTTCTAGAAACAAACAATTGCTATGTGTTGTTGAAGACCCTAAAAGTGTTTTCCTATTTGAAAAGTTAGGATGTTTTAATGGATTATATCACGTTTTAAATGGACTTATTTCCCCGCTCGACGGGATTAATCCTGAAGATATTGATATTGATAAACTAGTTAATCGTATTAAAAATGGAAGTTTTAAAGAAATAATAATAGCCGTTAAGCCAAGTATTGAAGGTGAAACAACGGCTCTTTATATAAAAAAAATACTAGGTGGACTTAATTTATCAGTAACAAAGATTGCTAGCGGTATTCCAATGGGAGCAGATATGGAATATATTGATCAAATGACTCTAGAAAGAGCCTTAAAAGATCGCAAAGAAATATCATAATTAAAAGAAAGTAACATAATTTTAATTATGAAGGAATGTGATAAAATAAAGAAAATAGAAGGTTTAGTTAAGAAAATAATTGTCAGCATTTTTATTTTATATGGGTTTAATGTCTTAATAAACCCTTTAAATATATTAATACCCATTAACATAATCAATATTAGCCTTTTAACTATATTTGGAACGCCAGCAATAATTGCCTTAGTATTTTTACTTATATTTTAATAGGAGTTGATAAACTATGCTAAATAAATATGAAGAATCACAAAAAGAATTTGTTGCTTATGTAAAACAAGCTCAACAAAGTAATAAGATATCTCACGCATATTTAATTGAGACAAATGGTTATATTAATTACAAGGATTTAGTAATTGATTTTGCTAAATTTTTACTTTGTTTAGAAAAAAACGAAGAAGAAATAGCTAATATTGTTCATTTAATAGACAATAATGTTTATAGTGATTTAAAAATTGTAAAAGCAGAAGGATTATCAATTAAAAAAGAGCAAATAATGGATTTATTAGATGATTATTCCAAAAAATCAAATTATGGAGGAAAAAGAATATACATAATAGATGAAGCTTATAAGTTAAATAAATCATCATCTAATTCATTGTTAAAATTTTTAGAAGACCCTTATGAAAATACAATAGGTATAATGATAGTTGAAAATAGATATCAAGTAATTGATACGATTAGAAGTAGATGCCAACTATTATCCTTAAAAAGTAATGATTTATTGGATGATAAAGAAGAAAAACAAAGAGAAAACATTGTTAATTTTCTTTTACAACTTATAGATAATGCAGAAATTACTTTATTAAATATTGATGAATTATATTTTGCTTACTTTACTACAAAAAATGATATAGTAAACTCTTTTAATTTGCTACAATTGCTCTATAATGATATAATAAATTTGAAATTTGAGCATGCTATTATAAATTTTCATAAATATAGTAGTCAATTAAAACATATTTCAGATATGTTTACTTTAAAGTCACTTATTAAAATGGAAAATATTATTAGTGTAAATAGTCAGTTAGTTAAAAATAACGCTAATATGAACATGTTAATTGATAAAATAATTATAGAAATAAAAGGAGTTATAGAAAATGACAAGAATAGCGGGAATTAGTTATCAAAACAATGGGCAAATTTTTTATTTTGATTCAACAGAATATGACTTAAAAAAATATAATACCGTTATTGTTGAAACAGAAAAAGGAATTCAATATGGATATGTTACAGTTGCAACTTTTGAAAGTGTAAAAAACAAAGAAGAATTTAATAAAATATTACGTGTTACAACAAAAGAAGACGATAAAATTTATCAAAAAAATATTGAATTAGCAAAAGAAACTCTTATAGGCGCTCGAAAGATAGCCGAAGAGTGTAAATTGAATTTAAGGATAATTGATGCTAGTTATAATTTTGAACGTACACAACTATTATTTAAATTTTTAGCCGATACAAGAGTGGATTTTCGTGAATTAGTTAAAAAATTAGCGTACTTATATAAAACTAGAATTGAATTAAGACAAATAGGAGTTAGAGATAAAGCCAAAGAAATAGGTGGTATTGGTCCTTGTGGTCGTGAATTATGTTGCAGTAAATACTTAACAGATTTTACAAGCGTTTCAATTAATATGGCTAAAAATCAAAATATTGCTTTAAATCCCAATAAAATAAATGGTGTTTGCGGTAGACTTATGTGCTGTTTAAACTATGAAGATGAAATGTATAATGATTTAAAAAAAGGTATGCTTTCACTGGGAATGATGGTTGATATTGAAGAAGGATATGGAAGAATAGTTAATGTCGATATATTTAATAAAAAATATATGGTAGAAGTTAGAGATAAAGGACAATTTGAGAAAGATATTAGCGAGATAAAAAATGGAAGTAATAAATGATTTAGTTGGTTATAAAAATTTAAAAATAATTCAAAATACGGAGTGGTTTAGTTTTTCTTTAGATTCCGTTTTATTGCCATATTTTGTTGAAAACAAGGCAAATTATAAGAAAATTGTTGATTTTTGTACAGGAAATGCTCCCATCCCCCTAATTTTATCAAGAAAATTTAAAAGTAAAATATATGGAATTGAATTGTTACCAGAGATATGTGATTTAGCGATTAAATCAGTTGCAATAAATCAGCTTCAAGGACAAATAGAGATTCTAAATATGAATATAAAGGATGTTAGAAATATTTTTACTAGTGACAGTGTTGATTTAATTACTTGTAATCCTCCTTATTTCAAGGAAACTGCTAATAATAAAAAAAACACGAATATTCAAAAAACAATTGCTCGGCATGAAGTTCGTATAAAACTAGCTGAAATAATAGAGATGGCAAAGATAATATTAAAAAATAAAGGTTCATTAGTTATGATTCATCGTACAGAACGCTTAATTGAAATTATTAAATTGATGAAGGATAATAATATTGAACCCAAAAGATTATGTTTTATATATCCAAAGCAAGGGACATTGTCAAATATGATTTTAATTGAAGGTATAAAAAACGCAAAAGAAGGATTAAAAGTATTAAGTCCTATAATTACACATAATGATGATGGTAGTTATACTGATGAAGTTTTAGATATTTTTAATTATGAGGTAAGTAATGAGAATAAAAAGTTATAATGATAAGAATTGTTTATATTTAATACCAACTCCTATTGGAAATATGGATGATATTACTTTAAGGGCCATAAAAACTCTTGATTTTGTTGACTTTTTGTTATGTGAAGATACAAGAGTAACGGGTATTTTATTAAAACATTTAAATATAAAGAAAAAAATGTATAGTTGCCATGAATTTAACGAAGATAAAATGAAGGATTTTGTTGTAAGTGAATTAAAAAACGGTAAAAATATTGGGCTCGTTACAGATAGAGGAACGCCAATCATTAGTGATCCTGGTCATAAGGTTGTAAGAGAAGTGGTTAAAAATAGTTTTCCCGTTGTATCTTTGCCCGGAGCGACAGCTTTTGTACCCGCTTTGACAATGTCAGGTTTAAATCCTAGCCCTTTTTTATTCTATGGCTTTTTAGAAAACACTAAAATTAAAAAAAGGAAACAATTAGAAAGACTAAAAAATTATAATGATACTTTAATATTTTATGAATCACCCAATAGAATAAAAGAAACTCTTTTAGAAATTAAGGATATTCTTGGTGATAGAAATGTTGTGTTGGTCCGTGAAATATCTAAGTTATATGAAGAAAGTTATCATGGTAAGGTTAGTGAAGTATTAGAAGATATTAAAGATATTAAAGGCGAAATAGTTCTAGTTGTAGAAAAAGGTGAACAAAATACTACTTTGTTATCATTAAGTGTTTTGGAACATATAAACTTATATTTAGATGAAATGGATGAAATGAGTGCCATAAAATTAGTGGCTAAGGAAAGAAATATGCCTAAATCAGAAATTTATAGTATATATCATAGGAGATGAGAGTATGAAATTAATAGTAGGGCTTGGAAATGTAGGTAAAATTTATGACAAGACAAAACATAATATTGGTTTCTTTTTTCTAGATAATTATATAAAGGAACAAGAAAATGTAACTAAAGGCAAAAAGTTTGATGGTGAATATTACCAAATAACTAAAAACAACGAAAAAATTATTTTATTAAAACCCCAAAAATACATGAATTTATCAGGTGAAGTAGTAATAAAGTATATTAATTATTTTAATATAGATATTAAGGATATTTTAATAATTAGTGATGATTTAGATTTAAATGTGGGTAATATAAAATTAAAAGAATCTGGTAGTAGTGGTGGACATAATGGTTTAAAAAATATTGAACTAAATATTGGAACTACTTTATATAAACGGCTAAAAATAGGTATTGGTAAAGATACTAATTATGATACAAAAGATTATGTGTTATCTAAAATAACTTTAGAAAATCAAACTATTTATGATGATTTAATACCTGTTGTTAATAACATAATTGATGATTTCTTACTATTAGATTTTACAAAGGTGATGAGTAAATATAATCAAAAAAACACGGTGATGAAATGAGTTTCTTAAATAAAATAATAAAGACACAATTTATAAATAATGCGACAATTATGGGGCTTCCAAACAGCCTTTTTAGTGTTTATATTAATAATTTATGTATACAAGAAAAAAGAAGTATTTTAGTTGTTGTAGATACATTATTTGAAGCAACTAGATTAGTAGAAGCGTTAAATAATTTAAATAATGATGCTTTATTATTTCCTATGGATGATTTTTTAGTGTCAGAGGCCCTTGCTGTAAGCCCAGATTTAAAAGTATCTCGAATAGAAACTTTAAAAGAATTATTAAGCCATCAAAATAAAATAGTTGTGACACATTTAATGGGTTATTTGAGGTTTTTACCTTCAGTTAAGACATTTAAAAGTAGTGTTATAACACTTAAAAAAGACACGGACATCAACATTAAAAGTTTGTCTTTAAAATTACAATTATTGGGATATAATAAAGAAACATTAGTTACAAGAACTGGAGAATACGGACAAAGAGGTTATGTCATTGATATTTTCCCAATTAGTGAGAATCATCCCGTTAGAATTGAATTATTTGGCGATACAATCGAATCAATTCGTTATTTTGATGAAGAAAGCCAACAATCAATAAAAGAAATAAATGAAATATCTATTTATCCATTTACGGAGTTTCTTACAAATAAAGAAGTAAATTTGGATAATAAACAAAGATATTTAAAAAAATATGAAGAAGTAGTTAACGTTGCTGCATATTTAGAAAATCCTATTACTTTATTTAAAGATATAAAAGAAATTAGTAAAAATTATCAAACTTTGCAAAAAGAAATATTAGATTATAATGAAAAAGAACAATATGATGATGTTTATATGTTTGAATTTAATGAAATAACCCCTTTAAATAAAATGTATTTTGATGCAATAAATAATTATGAGCAAGACCATAATTTTATTAAATATGAATATGCGGAAGTACCAATATTTTATGAAAATATTGAAGCAATTAATAAGTATTTAAGAGAAAATGTTAAAAATAAGACAATAATTATATGTTTGAAAGATTATCAGATTAAAAACTTTGTTAAAACATTAGCGATTAATTATTTTATAACTGATGAAGAAAATATAAAAGAAAAGGCAATTAATATTGTTCCTTTAAATTTAGAAAATGGGTTTATAATTAATGATTATATAGTAATATCCGCTACTAATTTATTTAATATAAAAGAAAGCAATTATCGTTATAAGACAAAATTCAAGTACGCCTCTAAAATTAAGGATATTAATAAGTTAGCTATTGGCGATTATGTTGTCCATAATATACATGGAATTGGCATTTATAACGGGATAAAAACTTTGCCAATGGATGATATACTTAAAGATTACATAGAAGTTCTTTATTTAGATAAAGATAAATTATATATTCCTGTTGAAAAAATAAACAATATTAGTAAATATACAGGAAAAGAAGGTGTATCTCCTAAAATACATAAACTCGATGGTTTGGAATGGGAAAAATTAAAAACGCGCGTTAGAAATAAAGTTAAAGATATTGCTGAGGATTTAATAAAACTATATGCTAAAAGACAAATGCAAAAAGGGTATATGTTTAGCATGGATTCAATTTTACAAGAAGAGTTTGAAAAAGATTTTATTTACCAAGAAACTCCTGATCAGTTGTTAACAACTAAACAAATAAAGGATGATATGGAGTCTAGTTATCCTATGGATAGATTATTATGTGGAGATGTTGGTTATGGCAAAACCGAAGTGGCATTTCGAGCTATATTTAAGGCTATAAGTGATTCTAAGCAAGTATTATATTTATGCCCAACGACTATTTTATCCTCACAACAATATAAAAGTGCGATAGAAAGATTTAAAAATTATCCAGTTAATATAGCTCTTTTGAACCGTTTTGTCAGTAAAAAAGAGCAAAGTAAAATTGCAAAAGATTTAGAGATGGGACAAGTAGATTTGTTAATAGGAACACATCGTTTATTAAGTGATGATATTAGGCCTAAAGATTTGGGATTGATTATAGTTGATGAAGAACAACGATTTGGCGTAACACATAAGGAAAAATTAAAGAACTTCAAAGCTAATGTCGATGTCTTAACTTTAACAGCGACCCCTATTCCACGTACTTTGCAAATGTCAATTACGGGAATTAGAAGTTTATCACTAATTGAAACACCACCTATAAATAGATATCCAATTCAAACATATGTAACCGCTGAAAATACTGTTATTATTAAAGATGCCATTTCTAAAGAATTAGCGCGTCATGGTCAAGTGTTTTTATTGTATAATAGAGTTGAAACAATAGAAACAAAGACTGATGAAATACGTCGTTTAGTTCCTTCGGCAAGAGTTATTTATGCTCATGGAAGAATGACTAAAAATGAACTAGAAAAAAGAATGCTAAAGTTTATTAATAAAGAATTTGATATTTTAGTATGCACAACTATTATAGAAACAGGAATAGATATACCTAACGCTAATACTTTAATTATTTTAGATGCTGATCGTTTTGGACTTAGTCAATTGTATCAAATAAGGGGAAGAGTAGGTAGAAGTGATAAAATAGCGTATGCTTATTTAATGTATAACCCATTAAAAACATTAACAACAACGGCTATAAAAAGATTAGAAGTTATTAAAGAATTTACCGAATTAGGTAGTGGATTTTCTATTGCTAATCGCGATTTAAATATAAGAGGTGCGGGAGATATATTAGGAAGTGAACAAGCAGGATTCATCGATTCAGTTGGAATTGAATTATATTTAAAAATATTAAATGAAGAAGTAAATAAGTTAAAAGGATTAGAAGTAACTGATGAGGAATTAACTAATAAAGCTATTTTGAATGTTGACACGCACATTGAAGATAAATATGTATCAGATAATGATTTAAAAATAGAAATTCATAAAAAGATAAATATGATTGATTCTTATGATAAATTATTATGTATTAAAACAGAAATAGAAGATAGATTTGGTAAAATCAATGAAAAAATATTAATTTATATGTATGAAGAATGGTTTGAAAAGATGGCTAAAAAGTTGAATGTTGAAGAAGTAAAACAAACTAAAAACAACATTATAATTACATTTAATAAAGAAGCAAGTAAATTGTTAAATGGTGAAAAGTTATTTTTACAGGCTTACAAGATAAGTGACCAAATAAACTTTGTCTTTAAGAATGAAAAGATTATCATTAATTTAAATTTAATAAAGTTAGATAAGCATTTTATTTACATATTATGTGATTTATTTGATGAGATATTGAAAAATTGTAGACTAGAAGCAAAATAATTGATATTATATACTAAGAAAGAGGCATGAGAAAATGGACATAAACGGGATCCTATTAGTAAAAAATAAAGAAATAATTTTGAATAAATTAATTAATGACTTTTATAATAATATGAAATCTTTAGAATTGACGATAAACAACCTTATAAAATTAGAATTTGATAAAATATTAAAGTATGTTTTGGATTTATATAAAGATAATAATTATGTAGATACAAATAATGTAGTTTTGGAGGTTGTTAATGCAAATAGAGATAGTTTAATTTTAAAAACGAAAGAATTAATATTAAAACGCGAAGCCAAAATAGAAGATTTTATTAAAACCGTGCAGCTGGAGGCTTTAGAAGATGAGTATGATAAAATGTCTCAAGTTATTATTGAGGATGTAATTGTTGCTAATAATTTATTGGCATTAGAAGGTTTAAATAATTTGCCTTATATGAAAGAAGAGGTAAAAGATTTATTATCAAAACTAATTAATAATTTGATAAAAGATAAAATTTACAGTGAGATAACTAATCGTGATTTAATTATAAAAAATATTTTCAGAGAAACTTACAATCGATATTTACAAATGAATGACAATGTTGAACGATTTAAATGATAAATAATTACATAAAGTAGTTATTTTTTTTGTCGTTTTTTGCTTATTTATCAACGATTTTAAATAAATGGTAAAATTTACCAAAGGAATTTTTTTAACAAACAGTTTATAATATAAATATATAGTGTTTATATTTATTGTGTATAAAAACATTTTATATGTTAAAAATAATTGTAGTAGTTAGAAAGCGGGGATTATATGAAGACAACGGGAATAGTTAGAAGGATAGACGAATTAGGAAGAATTGTTTTACCGAAAGAAATAAGAAGAGGGCTGCGAATTAGAAATGGTGAGTCAGTTGAAATATGTATTGATCAAAATACTATTTCCTTAAAAAAATATTCGCCATTTGGTGTGTTTGGAGAATTATCTGAAGAATACGCCGATAGTGTTTATGAATATTTAAAAGAAAGCGTATTAGTTTGTGATAAAGATAAATTTATAGCGGTATCAGGGCCACTAAAGAAGAAATATAGTGACAAAAATATTAGTGAATTTTTATCAAAAACAATAAAAGAAGGCTTAAAAAAAGTATTTAATAATAGTGAAAAGATAGAATTGAGTCCAAATTTATATGAGGATGGAAAATATATAATCACGCCAATTACTACAAATGGCGAAGTTATGGGTCTTTATATAATTCTTTTAAAGAATATGGATATTGATAAAGTAGTAGAGTCAACAGTAGCCATTGGAAAAGAGTTTTTAGAAAAACATATTGAAGATTAAAAATATTTATGATACTATAATATTATATTTAAAGGTTTTGAAGGAAAGAAAATATTATTTTATGTTTAGAGACTTTGTGATTGGTGAAAAACAGAGGATAAAAGATATTTAAATGATTCTGGAACTGATTATATACGTTAATATGCGTTAAATATTTGAGAGTATAGATAAATTACTATAAAGTAAGGTGGAACCGCGATTTAATTCGTCCTTATATATAGTAATTTTTTTAGGAGGAAAAGATGCGAAAATTTGAAAAAATTAGTTTTAAACAATTTAAAAAGGATATTGAAGACGATAAAGAAAAATATAATAACTTTTCTTTGCCTAAAAGGTCAACTAAATATAGTGCGGGATATGATTTTTATGCAATTAAAGATTATATAATTAAACCTAAAGAAAGATTAATTATTCCGACAGGGGTAAAAGTCACTATGGAGCATGATGAAATGCTGATGCTTCTTGTTCGCAGTAGTATGGGGTTTAAATACAATGTGCGTTTATGTAATCAAGTGGGGATTATTGAAAGCGATTATTATAATAATATTGATAATGAGGGTCACATGTTTATTGCTCTTCAAAATGAGGGAGATAAAGACTTTGTTATTAAGGCAAATGATAAATATATTCAAGGAATCTTTGTTAAATTCTTAACTGTTTTTGATGAAGAATTAGTAATTAAGCAAAGAATATCAGGTATAGGGAGTACAAATGAGGAGGAAAAAGAATAATGAAAGAAAAATATTATATTACAACAGCAATTGCGTATACATCTGCAAAACCACATATTGGGAATACTTATGAGGCTATCTTAGCGGATACTTTAGCTCGTTATAAAAGGTTTAAAGGTTTTGATGTTTATTTTCAAACAGGAACTGATGAGCATGGGCAAAAGATTGAAGATAAGGCTAATGCTTTAGGTAAAAGTCCCCAAGTTTATGTTGATGAAATAGCCAATGAAATAAAAAGGATTTGGGATATTGTCGATGTTAGTTATGATGCTTTTATAAGGACAAGCAATCCTAAACATAAATTAGTAGTTCAAAAAATATTTAAAAAACTTTATGAACAAGGCGATATTTATAAAGGGGAATATAGTGGTCTATACTGTAAGGCTTGTGAATCTTTCTTTACAAATAGTCAATTAATTGATAATAAATGTCCAGATTGTAAAGGAATTGTTGAAGAAACAAAAGAAGAAGCCTATTTTTTTAAGATGAGTAAATATCAAGACAAATTAATGAATTATATAAAAACACATCCAAATTTTATAATACCAGAATCCAGAAAAAACGAAATGATTAATAATTTTCTTAAGCCGGGATTACAAGATTTATGTGTATCAAGAACTTCTTTTAAATGGGGTATACCAGTTGACTTTGATCCTAATCATGTAGTGTACGTGTGGATTGATGCTTTAGCTAATTATATTACCTTTTTGGGATATGACCCTAAAAATTCATCGGATATGTATAAAAAATATTGGCCAGCTGATATTCACATAATAGGGAAAGATATATTAAGATTTCATACTATTTATTGGCCAATTATTTTAATGGCCTTAAATGAAGAATTGCCAAAACAAATATTTGGACATCCATGGTTATTGACAAGTAATGATAAAATGAGTAAATCAAAAGGAAATGTTATTTATGCAGATTTTTTAGTTCAAGAATTTGGTGTTGATGAAGTTAGGTATTTTGTCTTAAATGAAATACCCTATGCAAATGATGGAAATATTACGTATTCATTAATGATTGATCGTATTAACAGTGATTTAGCTAATATTTTAGGTAATTTAGTTAATCGTACTATTTCAATGGCTAAAAAATATTTCCCTAATTCAATTATTAAACAAGAAGAAGATAATGATTTAGATATAGAATTAATTAATAAAATAAATAATTTAGATCAAGAGATTGATAAAAAAATGAATAATATTGAAGTTGGTGCGGCCTTAGAAATAATTTTTAATCTTTTAAGAAGCACGAATAAGTATATTGATGATACAGCGCCTTGGGCCTTAGCAAAGGATATTAATAAATTAAATCGTTTGTCTAACGTTATATATAATTTACTTGAATCTATTCGCGTATCTAGTTTATATTTAGAAGCCTTTTTACCACGAACAGCTAAAGAAATAATGAGGCAGTTAAATAATAACGATAAAAGAAATAAGTATGTTAATGATAATGAATATTTAGTAAATGACCCTAGTCCTATATTTATGAGAATTGATAAAGAAGCAAAGTTAAAAGAAATTGATGTAAAATCTGATGTAAAGTAGTCAAAAATGGCCGATATCTATATAATATTTAAATAGAATATGTTATATTTAAATCGCAGTAGTTGTAGTACCAGAAAGGGAATTTTATGACTACAGAAGATAAGAAAACATTTTGGATAACAGTATTTATATTTTTACTTGCCATATTAATATTAGGAGCGATGACTTATCAATCTAATTACTATATGGACTTTATAATGCTAGTATCTGCCGTATTCTACTTCATTAAATTTCTCGCAGTATCAAAAAGACAATAGTTCTTTTTTTTCTTATATAGTAAAAGAGGTGCAAAAATGAATAGTTATAATTATAAATTTAAAAAACGATATGGGCAAAACTTTTTAACAGATAATAATATTGTTGAAAAGATAGTTGAAATATCCAACATTACTTCAAACTCTTTAGTTATTGAAATAGGACCCGGAGCAGGGATAATGACTAAAGAAATAGCTAAATCCGCTAAGCAAGTATTAGCTTATGAAATAGACAAAGATTTAGAGGAAATATTAGATAAAGAACTATTAAGTTTTAATAATATAGACATTATATATGATGACTTTTTAAAAAGAGATATTAAAGCCGATTTAAAAAAGTACAAGTATGATAAGTTATTTATAATTGCTAATTTACCTTACTATATAACAACGCCAATTATTATGAAATTAATAGAAGAAGAACTAGATATTGATAAAATAACAATAATGGTTCAAAAAGAAGTAGGGGAACGTTTTAGTGCAAAAAGTGGGACTAAAGAATATGGTTCAATTACAGTTTTTTTGAATTACTATTTTAATATTACAAAAGAATTTATAGTTAATCGCGATAATTTTTTTCCTAAGCCTCATGTTGATAGTATTATATTATCTTTAAGTAAGAAAGACCAAGTAAAAGAAGTAAAAAATAAAGAATTGTTTTTTAAATTGGTCAGAGATAGTTTTACCTTTAAAAGGAAAAACATTAGAAATAATTTAAAAGATTATGATTTAAATAAGGTGCTAACAATATTAAATAAGTATAATTATGATTTAACAGTAAGAGCCGAAGCATTAAATTTAGATGTATTTATCGATATAGCAAATAATTTATAAAATAAAGCATATAATTAAGGGGAGATGATTATATGCTTTTTAGTGTTGGAGATTTAGTTAGTCGTAATTCTTATGGCAATGATTTACTATTTAAAATAATGTCAATTGATAATAATTTAGTTATTTTAAAAGGCGTTAATGTTCGATTAGTTGCTGATGCTTTAATAGAAGATTTAAAAAAAGTTGATACTAAGGACGAGGAAGATGATGAAGAAACAATTAAAAAAGTTGAAGATTTTATTAATTTAGACCGCAGTGAATATTTTTATTTGCCGGGTAAGATTTTACATGTTGATGGAGACGTTGATTATTTAAAAAGATGCGAAGATTTTTATAAAAGTATTAAAGTGATGGCGCATTGTATTAATATAAGTGAGGAAGAAACGGCTATAAAAATAATTCCCTATTTAAATGAAATTAATCCAAACATTGTAGTTGTTACTGGACATGATGCTTATAATAAAGAAACAAATACATATCGAAATACTAATAACTTTATTAAATCAATTAAAGAAATAAGAAAATACGAAAAGTCTCAAGATAAAGTCATAATTATTGCAGGGGCTTGTCAATCTAATTATGAAAGTTTAATAAAAGCTGGGGCTAATTTTGCAAGTAGCCCCAAAAGAATTAATATTCATGCACTAGATCCGGCTATAATAGCTAGTAGTGTAGCTTTGTCTGATAAAAATAAAGTAATAGATTTAATAAATATTTTAGATAAAACAAAATATAAAAAAGAGGGGATGGGTGGTATTATTACCAATGGGACAATGTATGTTGGGTATCCACGATGATAGAGAAAATAAAAGTTAAAATAAATGATAATAAAGGCAAGATAATTAAGTTTAGATATAATGGTAGTCGCAATCAAATAGAGGAGTTTGACGGTGTCATAACAAATACTTATAATTCTATATTTACAATTAAATTAGAGGACAAAGATATTACTAAATCATTTACATATAGTGATGTTTTAATTGATAATTTAACAATTTTTTATGAAGAAAAATAGTATTTGCAATTTTTAAAATCTTATCTTATAATTAAGTAAGAAAGTTAAATACTTTTGAAGGAGGAATATGCATGACAATTACATCTGTTAATGTTCGTAAAATCGAAAAAGAAGGTTCACGTATGAAGGGAATAGCATCTATTTTGATAGATGACATGTTCGCTGTACATGATATTCGTATTATTGAAGGGGACAACGGTTTATTTATCGCAATGCCAAGTAGAAAAACATCTACTGGTGGATATCGTGACATAGCACATCCAATAAATGCTGAAGGAAGAGAAATGTTCCAAAAAGCAATATTAGAAGCATTTGCTAATGCCGAAGATGCAGTGCCAAGAGTAGAAACACCAGAGGCAGAATAAAAACTTTAGAAACAAATCTTAATGGTTTGTTTTTTTGATATAATTATAAATTTTAAACATATAATTTATTGGAGGAAATATTATGGATAAAAGTGATAATTATAGTCATAGTATTAGTATTGGTGAAAGAAAAAACATCAATATAAGCGGTGTAAAAAAAATAGAAAGTTTTGATAATGAAGAGTTTTTATTAGAAACTTCAATGGGCTTTTTAGTAGTAAAAGGTAATGATTTAGAATTAGTTAAGCTAGATACACTAATGGGAAATGTAATTATTAAAGGTTTTTTCATAAGTATGGCGTATATAGATAAGGATATGAATAAGGACAAAGGTAACAATTTATTCGCAAAATTATTTAAATGATTTTAGAGTTGCAAATTAAATCATTGTTATTGTCTTTACTTTTTGGCTATGTAATTACTTATATA
Organism: Bacilli bacterium; assembly: GCA_036649735.1. GTDB lineage: Bacteria > Bacillota_I > Bacilli_A > RF39 > UBA660 > JAVWBB01. The sequence goes on along the minus strand of JAVWBB010000008.1, from coordinate 9,426 downwards.
TTTAAATTTATAAAAATAAATAAATTTGTTTTAAGTGGTCTTTATATATTTTGTTATTTTATCTATTTTTATTTATTATATAAAGTAAATAATGGTATTTTTCATTTATATTTTATTTTTATGCTTATATTTGGTTTTTTATTAGGGAATATTCAAATTAATTCTTTTATAAAAAAATAAAGTATAGTATAATATGATTAATAGGTGATAATATTGAAAAGCGTTAAGAAAAAAAGATTAAGATTATTAATATTTGGTGTAGGGTCAATTCTATTTGGCTTTTACTTTTTGTTATATATAGGTAAATATTGGATGCAAATATATGAAAAATATGAAGAAAAGAAATTTTTAACGCATCAATTAATTACTTTGAAAGAAGAAGAAGAGGCCTTAAAAGTTGATGTTGAAAAATTAAAAGATCCTGATTATGTGGCTAGATATGCTAGAGAAAAATATTTATATTCTAAGGATGGGGAATTTATTATTAGAATTCCTAATTAATTTAATAAATAAAACGCTTTGATTTATTTCTTTAGCGTTTTTATTGTGCTAAATTTAAATACCTTTAAACTTTAATAGAAAGTAATGTGTCAATAATTGATTTCTAAAGACAATTCATGCGTATTATTTTTTTCTTGTTTTTATAGGCCATATTAGGTAGAATTGAAATGGAGGAATTATTGATGGATGATGTATTAGATAAATTGCAAAACATTTTTAACCCAGGTGATGTTGTTGTTGCAGGAATATCAGGTGGTGTTGATAGTATGACACTTTTATATTTATTATCTAAATTAAATATTAAAATAATTTGTGCTCATGTTAATCATAATGTACGTAAAATCAGTTATAAAGAAAAAATCTTTGTTAATGATTATTGCGATAAATTAAATATTGTTTTTGAAACGATGACAATTGAAAAATATGGCGATGATAATTTCCATAATGAAGCGAGAAATATTAGATATCATTATTTTGATGGATTAGTAAATAAATATCATGCTAAATACTTAATAACAGCTCATCATGGAGATGATTTAATTGAAACAATATTAATGCGTATATCAAGAGGTTCAACTCTCGGAGGTTACAGTGGTTTTAAAGAAATAATAGATAAAGATAATTATAAAATATTAAGACCATTAATTAATAAATCAAAACAAGAAATAAAAGATTACGCATCATTAAATAAAATTCCTTATATGGAAGATGCCTCTAATAAAAAAGATAAATATACTAGAAATAGATATAGAAAATATATTGTTCCTAAACTTAAAGAAGAAAATAGTAATTTAGTAAATAGTTTTTTAAAGTTTAGTAAAGAATTAGAGAATGCTGATAATTTTATTAATCAAGAAATGTCTAAGTATATTAAAATAGTAATTAACAATAATAAATTAGATATAACTAAATATTTAGAATTAGATTCATTTGCTAAAAAAAGAATTTTAGGCTATGTTTTAAAGAGCAATTATGCTGATGATTTGATTCTTATTAATGATAAACATTTGGAATTAATCAACGATTTAATAATTAGTAAAAAGGTTAATACTTATATTTACTTGCCAAATAATATTAAAGTTATTAAAAATTATAATGAATTAATATTTGATAAAGGCGAAGATGATATTTTTACTTATGAAATAGAAATAAGCGATATTGTTTGTTTACCTAATAATAAAACCATAGAGAAATGTATAAATAGTGATGAAAAAAGCAATAATATTATTAGATTAAATAGTAAAGATATTAACTTGCCTTTAATAGTTCGAACGAGAAAAGACGGGGATAAAATCGAGTTAAAAGGCTTAAATGGTCGTAAAAAAATTAAAGATATTTTTATTGATAATAAAATAGCGATGAAAGAAAGAGACATTTGGCCTATAGTGGAAGATTCTAGTGGAAGAATAGTTTGGATACCAGGAATTAAAAAATCAAATTTAGATGTGGAAAAAAATAATAAATGTGATATAATATTAAGATATTATTAATTAAAGGAGGAACAATGAAAAAAAATAAAAATAGTAGTTATTTATCGTATGTTTTTTTAATTCTATTTATGTTGGGAATATTTTATTTTTATGGTATTTTAAATCAAAAAGTAAATACGCTAACATATAATGAATTTATTAAAGAATTAAGCAGTGGGGTAGTTGAAAAAGTAGAAATAACGCCTCGTGATAGGGCTTCTGTTTATGAAATTAGAGGGACAATTAAAGGATATGATAAAAAAGAAACTTTTTTTGTAAGAGCACCTAAATCAGATGAAGTTATAAAAAAAATAATGACTTATAATGATAAAGATAGTTTTGAGATTAAAACAGAAATAGACCCAGAATCTAGTTCAATTTTATTATTACTTATGAATATTTTGCCAATTGTATTGTTGGTGGGAGTTGCTTTCTTCTTTTTTACAAAACAAGTAAATGGAAATAATAAATCAATGGATTTTGGTAAGAGTAAAGCAAAACTTAATGATGAAAAAGGATTAGTTACATTTAATGAAGTAGCGGGATTAAAAGAGGAAAAAGAAGAAGTAAAAGAATTAATTGATTTCTTAAAAAACCCAAAGAAGTTTCAAAGATTAGGAGCTAGAATTCCTAAGGGTGTTCTTTTAGTAGGGCCTCCTGGAACAGGTAAAACATTGTTAGCAAAAGCTGTAGCTGGAGAAGCTAATGTTCCATTTTATTATATAAGTGGATCGGATTTTGTGGAATTGTTTGTAGGAGTAGGAGCAAGTCGTGTTAGAGATATGTTTAAACAAGCTAAACATACTGCACCTTGTTTAATCTTTATTGATGAAATAGACGCGGTTGGTAGACAAAGAGGAACTGGTATGGGTGGAGGACATGACGAAAGAGAACAAACACTTAATCAGTTATTAACTGAAATGGATGGTTTTGGACAAAACGAAGGAATAATAATTATTGCTGCAACTAATCGCGCGGATGTATTAGACCCAGCACTTCTTAGACCTGGAAGATTTGACCGTCAAGTTACGGTTAATTTACCAGATGTTAAAGGAAGAGAAGAAATATTAGCAGTTCATGCTAGAAATAAAGTATTAGGAAAAGATGTTATCTTAAGTAATATTGCCAAAAGGACACCGGGATTTAGTGGAGCTGATTTAGAAAATCTTCTTAATGAGGCTGCTTTATTAGCGGTAAGACGTGATAAAAATTTTATCACAATGAGTGAAGTTGATGAAGCAACCGACCGTGTTATGATGGGGCCTGCTAAAAAGAGTAAAAAGTACAGTGAAAAAGAAAGAAATTTAGTGGCTTATCATGAAGCAGGACATGCCGTTGTTGGTATTAAATTAGATGACGCTAGCGATGTTCATAAAATTACAATTATTCCAAGAGGAAATGCCGGTGGTTATAATTTGATGTTGCCTAAAGAGGAAACATTTCTAACGACAAAAAAAGAATTAATCGAAAGAATTTCTGGATTATTAGCGGGCCGTGTGGCTGAAGAAATTATGTTTGATGATATAACAACAGGAGCTCATAATGATTTTGAACAAGCAACTAAAATTGCAAGAGCAATGGTTACAGAATATGGAATGAGTAGACTTGGACCAGTCCAATTAGAACATCAAAGTGAAGGCGTGTTTTTAGGAAGAGATTATAATAAGAGTAAGAATTTCTCTAATGAAATAGCTCATGAAATAGATATTGAAATGCGCAAAATCATTGATGAATGTTATGAAGTATCAAAAGATATTATTAATAAGAATAAAGATTTATTAAAACTTATTGCTGATGCTTTGCTTGAATATGAGACACTTACAAAAGAACAAATTGAATACCTTGTGGCTAATAAAGTAATGCCAGAAGTAGAAAGATTGTCTGATTTAAGTATTCAAGAACTAAAAGATTTGGCCAAAGAAAAAGGGTTAAAAGGGTATTCTAAATTAAGTAAAGAAGAACTAATGGATGTGCTAAATAAAGAATAAAAGTTTGTAAATTCTATTTCTTCTTTATCGTATTCACCTAGTATTTTATAATCGTTATTGAGTCCTTTCTATTACACTTTCAAACTTTTTCATAAATTCACTAACTCCTCTCAGTTGATGAATTTATTTCCCTGCCATTACTTGTTATTCCTTTAACAAGTAATTATGATTTAGTTAACTCATCGACAGATTTGCTGTAGCGCGATTTATTTATAAATTCCATATCAACGTTTGCAATTTTTAAATATTTTGTGATTATATAGTTAGATTTCCTTTCTTATATCATATAATTTGCTATAGCATTTTCTTTGTCACTTTCAAAGTTATTTAAATAACTTTTTAAAAATTGCCGCAAGTACGGAGAACAATAATTTTTATTAAACTTAAAAAAGCGTTTAAATTTGATTTAAACGTTTTTTAATATCAATTTTGTTTTGTAATAATTTTTTTGTTTGTATCTTTCTAATTGTTTAAAATAAAATAACGTTTGTAGAAACATATATAGTTTAGTATAATAGGCTATAGATTTGATTGGAAGTGATAAAGTGTTAGAAATTGGAAATGTCATCATTAAAAACAAAACTGTTTTAGCGCCCATGGCAGGTATCTGTAATTCGGCATATCGTAAAATAATAAAAGAAATGGGATGCGGATTAATATATGCTGAAATGGTTAGTGATAAGGCCGTAACTTATGAAAATAAAAAAACAATTGAGATGCTTTATATGGAAGAAATAGAAAGACCAATTGTTCAACAAATATTTGGAAGTGATAAAGAATCATTTGTTAAAGCCGCAATGTTTATAGAAAAAACTATGAAGCCAGATATAATTGATATAAATATGGGATGTCCTGTTCCTAAAGTGGCTATAAGATCGCAAGCTGGTTCAGCACTTTTAAAAAATCCTGAAAAAATAAAGGGAATAGTGAGTTCTGTTGTTAAAGCAGTTAAAACTCCGGTTTCAGTTAAAATAAGAAGTGGTTGGGATGAAAATAGTATCAATGCTGTTTTAGTAGCAAAAATATGTGAAGAAGCAGGGGCATCATTAATATGTATTCATCCACGAACAAGAAAACAAGGATATAGTGGCAAAGCAGATTGGAATTTAATTAAACAAGTTAAAGAAGCAGTTAAAATCCCAGTAATTGGCAATGGCGATATAAAAACGGCCAAAGATGCCAAAAAGATGCTAGAAGAAACTGGATGTGATTTAGTTATGATAGGAAGAGGAGTTTTAGGAAATCCTTGGTTAATTAAACAAATTAATTATTATTTAGAAACAAATAAAGAATTAGAACTACCAACCTATAAAGAAATTATTAATATGTGTTTAAAACATTTAAATTACTTATTAAGAATAAAGCCTGAAAAAGTAGCACTGTTAGAAATAAGGACACACATTAGTTGGTATTTAAAAGGTTTAAACAATAGTGCCATGGTAAAAACAAAAATATACCAAAGTACCAGTATTAATGATATAATTAAAATATTAAATGATTATTTAATATATTTGGAGGGATATTATGGAAGCTAGTTTTATACATAGATTTGTTGGTTATACGCTTGATATTTTAATAATTACAGTAATAAGTTCATTAATAATGATGATTTTACCACCTAATAAAAATATAGTTAAACTAAATGAAGAATTAAATAAAATAACTGAGGAAATAGTTAAAAACCCTAAATTAGATGAAAAGATATTAAATAGAGTAAGTGATATAAATTATGATTTAACAAAAGAAACGTATTTAATGACAATTATTGATATTGTGGTAGCATTAGTATATTTTGTTATAATTCCAGTAAAAAATAATGGACAAACTGTAGGTAAAAGACTACTCCATATTAAAACAGTAAATATAAAAAATGAGCCATTAACGTATAATAATTTATTATTAAGATATTTAATTATAAACGCTATTGCGGCTAATATTATATTACTAATTATTTATAGTATTTGTAGCAAAAACATATATATAAGTTTAAGTAATAGTATTAACATAGTTCAATCATTACTTATGATAGTAACAATAACTTTGGTAATGTTTAGAAAAGATAAAAGAGGATTACATGATTTTTTAGGAAATACAAAAGTTGTATATGATATGAAGAAGGAGTTAGTAGAATGCAAGAATTAAGTGAACAAGAATTAGTTAGAAGAAACAAATTAGAAGAGATGAAGAAACAAGGCATTAATCCTTTTAAAGGAGCAATTGATGTTAAGAATAATTCAAAAGAAATATATGAACTATATGATAATTTTTCTAAAGAAGAATTAGCAGAAATGAATATTTTAGTAGTAATAGCTGGAAGAATTATGACTAAAAGAGGTAAAGGAAAAGTAACATTTGCACATATACAAGATAAATATGGTCAAATTCAAATATATGTTAAACTAGATGATATAGGAGAAGCTAATTATAAAATGGTTGAAAATGCTGATTTAGGAGATATAGTAGGAATATATGGACGAGTATTTAGAACTAATACTGGAGAATTAAGTATTCATACAAATGAATTTATCCATTTAAGTAAAGCTCTTAGACCGTTACCAGAGAAATATCATGGATTAGTTGATTTAGAAGAAAGATATAGAAGAAGATATGTAGACTTAATATGCAATGAAGATGCTAGAAAAATAGCATTTATGAGACCAAAGATTATAAGAGCCATTCAAAGATATTTAGATAATTTAGAATATACAGAAGTAGAAACACCTATTTTAGGTAGTGTTTTAGGAGGAGCAGCGGCTAAACCATTTATTACACATCATAATAAATTAGATCAAGATATGTATTTAAGAATAGCTACAGAATTACCTCTTAAAAGATTAATAGTAGGGGGAATGGATGCTGTATATGAAATAGGAAGATTATTTAGAAATGAAGGAACAGATAAAAAACATAATCCAGAGTTTACGACAATAGAAGTATATAAAGCATATTCAGATATGTTAGGGATGATGGATTTAACTGAAGAATTAATTAGATATACAATGAAAGAAACAATAAATACTTTAAATATTAATTGGAAAGAACATGATTTAGATTTTGCTAAACCATTTAAAAGAATACACATGGTAGAGGCAATTAAAAATGTATGTAATATAGACTTCTTTAAAGAATATACTTTTGAAGAAGCAATAAAAATAGCTAAAGAACATAATATAGTAGTTGAAAAACATTTTACAATAGGACATATTATAAATGCTTTCTTTGAAAAATATGTTGAAGAAACAATTATTGAACCAACATTTGTTTATGGTCATCCATTAGAAATTAGTCCTTTAGCTAAAAAAAATGAAAAAGACCCAAGATTTACTGAAAGATTCGAATTATTTATTTGTGGTGATGAGTATGCGAACGCTTTTAGTGAATTAAATGATCCAATTGATCAAAAAGAAAGATTTGAGAATCAATTAAAAGAAAAAGATTTAGGTAATTTAGAGGCTAATGAAATGGATGAAGACTATATTGAAGCCTTAGAGTATGGTATGCCTCCCTGTGGAGGAATGGGTATGGGAATAGACAGATTAGTTATGCTAATTACCGGTTCGTTAAACATTAGAGAAGTAATCCTGTTCCCACAAATGAAAAATAAAAATTAATAAAACGTTGACACAGTTGATTGGTGTTGTATAATTAATATTAGGAGGATTTATGAAAAAACATAATTTATTTAAAGTCATTGCTATATTTTGTTTAGTACTTATGCTATTAACTTGGATACTACCAACGGCAAGATTTCAATACTCCTTTGCTATGGATAAAAGAAATATGATGGGATTGTTTGATTTAGTTAATTATCCATTACAAACATTATCATTCTTCTCATATATATTTATTTTTGCTTTAGCAGTTGGAGCATTTTATGGAGTTTTAAGTAAAACTAAAGTTTATAAGAGCTTAGTAAAAAAAATTACAGAAGGATTTAAAAATAAAGAATATATCTTTTTATCAATAGTTATATCTTTATTTGCGGTAATTACTTCAACATCAGGCTTATCAGTAGGGCTTATGTTCTTATTTCCATTTATTATTAAAGTAATACTTGAAATGGGATATGATAAATTAACTGCAGCAACAACAACAGTTGGAGCAGTATGTGTAGGGTTAATTGGTACTACTATTGCAGGAGCGAGTGTAGGGGCAATTAATGATATGTTAACAACAAAAGTATTAGGAGAGTTTTGGAGTAAAGCTATTATTTTAATTATAACTACAATTATTTTAATTTATAATGTTTTAGAACATGCAAAAAAAGTTAAAAAAGAAAAGGTAATAGAGTTAAAAGAAGAAACAGAAGAAATAGTTGTAAAAAAGAAATCTATATATCCAGCAGTATTTATAATGGACGCAATATTAATATTAATGATTTTAGCTTGTATATCTTGGGTTGATGTGTTTGGTATTAAGATATTTGCTGCATTCTTATTAAATTTAAATGAATTTGAAGTATTTGGATTTAATATATTTAGAGGATTATTAGGAACGGTAAAAGAATTTGGACATTGGCCACTTGCTAATTTAACTAGTTTAATTGTTATTGGAACTGTAATATTAGCATTATGTTATAGAGTTAAATTTGATGATGTTATTGATGGAGTTAAAAAAGGTGCTAAAAAAGCAATTATACCAGCGATATTAATGTCATTGGTTTATACATCATTAATTATAGTTACATATCATCCATTTCAATTAGTTATTTATAATTTTATATTAGGATTAACTGATGGATTTAATTTGTTAACTACAACAGTTGTATCATTTATTGCCAGTTTATTTAATGTTGAAGCATTATATGCAGGGCAAAGTGTATTACCTTATTTAGCGTCTATTATGTCTAAAACAAAGATGCTACCATTAATTGCTATAATATTTCAAAGTATGTATGGATTAGTTATGTTAGTCGCACCTACTAGTGTAATATTAATAGGAACATTATCATATTTAGATATTTCATACTTTGAATGGCTTAAACATATATGGAAGTTATTCTTAGAATTATTATTAATATTAGTTATTATATTTATTATCTTATTATTAATATAAGAATTAAAGTCAAAGTTTAAAAACTTTGATTTTTTTTATTTGTTATAAAATACTGATTGAAAAGTTTGCTAGTTTATGTAATAATTAAAATATAGTAAAATGAAGTTAAATCTAAGAACGAATACGTAATTTATGAAATGAGGTGCCTGAATGAAAAAATTAAATAATAAAGGGTTCGCTATTTCAACAATATTATATGGAACATTAATGTTAGCTAGCCTTACACTGTTTTTAATTATTTCTACTATTGCTAGTAGTAAAACCGCAAGTAATAATTTTGTTAAACATGTTGAAGAAGAATTAAATATAAGCATAGTTTGTAAAAACAACACTTTAAGTGAAAGGATTATATGTGGGTTAGGAGCAAATGGAACAGTATATGAACCTGTAGCAGGTGGTACAAAATATATAAG
>JAVWBB010000007.1:2461-28490 GCA_036649735.1 Bacilli bacterium | reverse complement strand
GAACAAGGAATTGAACAAGGTGCTGAGCAAAAAACTATTAATATAGCACTTGAAATGTTAAGAAAAAATTTAGATATTACTTTGATTAGTGAAATTACTAAATTATCACTTGATGAAATAAACAAACTAAAATACTAATAAATTAGACTTTAGTTTTTGTTTGAAAAATGATTATAAAAAGTAATCCATAAAGATATAAAAACTAATAGTAATATACTAAGACAAATAAAAAAGACTATTTGTCTTTTTTAATATAACCATTTATTTTTAATTTAGCAATAGCGTCTTCTTTATCCACACTTCCAATAATTCTGTTTAATACTGTTTCTTCTTCTCCATCTTTAAAGAAAATAACATTAGGAGTTCCAGCAATCCCAATATCTAAACTAAATTTATTATGTTCTGATTTAGATAAATCACTTAAATTAATTGAATAACTTTTAATTTTATATTCCTTTAAAATCGTTTTCCAAGTAGGTGCAAAATCTTCACATGCACTACAACCTGTTTGAGTAACTTCTAAGATAAAATCTTTTTTATCTTTCATCATTTTATATACTTCTTTATCATTTATTTTTTTAGGAGTATAAGTTGTACAACCAGTAACTAAACTAATAGATAATAATAATGTAATAAATATTCCTATTTTTTTCATACTTCACCTCATTTAAATATTATAAACGAAACCAAGAAAAAAAGAAACACTTTATTTAATCAAAAATTTATTATATAATTATTAAAGATAGAAGGTGATTAAAATGGTACTTAAAAAACCATATGCATTTTTAATTAAATATTTTAAATTAATTCACTTATGTTTAACAATGATTTTATTTTATTTATCATTTAAAATCACAAATATTTTATTCTTCTTTAATGATTTTATCAAAGTTAATAAAATAGATTTTGTAACTAGTTTGCCAAATAAATATGTGGGTATTATTTTGTACGTGGCTTTATTATTAATTATAGGTATTAATATTTTTATTATCTTATTAATGCATTATAAAAAGAAACCCATTACATTTTATATTATCAATGTAATTTTTACTTTAATATGTTTCTTTGTTTTAACATTTACACATAATACCCTTTACTTAATTGAAACTAATCAATTAGATATTAAAAACATTTTAATTAATCGAGATGTAATATTTGTAACTAGTATTGTTTCATACTTCTTAATATTAATGAACTTATACCGAGCTAGTGGATTTAATTTAAAGAAGTTTAACTTTGAAAAAGATAAAGAAACTATTTTACTAGAAGAAAAAGATAATGAAGAAATTGAAGTAGAATTAAATATTGATACAGATAAAATAGGTAGAAAATTAAATAAAAGAAAAAGAGTTTTAAAATATTTTTATATAGAAAATAAATTTTTAATTAATTTTATTATTATAACTGTTCTTACTTTTACAGTTACGATTATAACTATAAATTATACAATTATTAATAAGAAATATCAGGAAAAAGAATATTTTGTTTTAAATGGTATTAAGTATGAAGTGTTAAATAGTTATAAAACCAATTTAAGCTATAATGGAGAAGATATTGGAAAAAATAAGTACTATTACACGATTGTAAAAGTTCAGTTAGAAAACTTAACTAATAAAGAAATAGAATTGAAAAAAAATATTTTTAGATTAAAAATAAATAATAAGTATTTTGATATTAATAGTGATAAAGTGAATTATTTTTTTGATTTAGGAAGACCACTTGATAATAAGTTATATAGCAAAGAGAAAAAAGTGTTTACTTTAGCATTTGAATATGATAATAAATTAGAAAAAACTAAAAAAGAATTTCAAGTTTTTAAAAGTGGCAATTATAAGAAACAAGAATTAAAATTAAATTATAATAAAGTTGTACTAAATGACAAATATTTTAAAAAACAAGATAAAACAGTAAAACAAAAAGAAGAATTAATATTAAATAGTGATGTATATTTAAGTACGAATTTAAAAGTTAATGACTATGAATTTAAAGATAAATTTATGTATAAATATGAGTTTTGTTTAAATGATAAGTGTAGTATGTTAGATGACTTTATAAAATCATCTATAAATAATTATGTAAGTACAATTATAAGATTAAACTTGAATATAATTTTTGATGAAAATATAGATGTTTTTTTAAGACCAGATGAATTTATTTATAAGTATGGAAGTTTTGTTTACACAAAAAATAATAAACAATATAATTATAGTGGTTCAATTATTAATAGGACTCCTGATAATAACAATAATATATATTTAGAAGTATCAAAATCTTTAATTGATGAAGAAGAATTATTTCTAAAGATTAGTATAAGAAATGAAAAATATTTAATTAAATTAAAATAAATTGTAAAAATGTTTAATTAATATTATAATCAGTATAGAAAGGTAAAGATAACATGAAAATATTAAAATTTATATTGTTTTTTCTATGTTCTTTCTTAATTTATTTTAATGTTGATGCATGTACAACAAAAGAATTAAGTGATTTAAGAAAAATAGCTAATAATATAAAATTTGATTATGATGTTTATTTAGATGAAAATGAGTCTTTTGTATACTTTTCTTTATATAATATGAATAATTTATTTTATATAAAAGAAAAACCATATAATACAAGTATATATTACAATAATGAAACAATAATGACTAGATATGGATATAAGGATGATATTAACTATCGTTTTATTATTTATGGTAGTAATTATAGTAATTGTAAAAACGAAGTTATTTTAGATAAATACATTACAATTCCTAGGTATAATCCTTATTACAATAATAAAGCATGTGATGGAGTCAAGGAGTTTGTACTTTGTGGAAAGTATAGTGATTTAAATTTATCTAGTGATGAATTCTTAAGAAGGGTAAATGAATATAAAAAAAAGCAGAATAAAGAAGATAAACCAGTGGAAAAATCAAAAGAAGAAAATAGATTATTAAATTTTATGAAAAATAATTATATTTATTTTATAATTGTATTTGGTATTATTGTAATTAGTATGGGAGTGATTATTAATGTTAAAAAGAAAAAATAAAATAATAGTATTCTTATCTGGGCTTTTAGTATTAGTAAGTTTTTTTACTTTTCAAGTTTATGCTATAGGTAAAATATCATTAAGAGCACCTTTAATAAAATATAATGGTTCAAAAGTTACTTATCAAACAAGTAACATGAGTAAGCCTTATGAAATGGGATTACTTTTAATGAATGGACAAACAACATATTGTATTGAACCAAAAGTTAGTATTCCTCCTAGTGGCCATAGAAATGATTATACAGAAAGCCTAAATACTGGCCTTGATAATGATGTGGTAAGAAAGATTCAACTAGCTAGTTTTTATGGATATGATTATCCAAGCCATAAAAAAGATAGTTTTTATTTAGCTACACAACAAATGATTTGGAATTATTTAGGTTATGGTGACGTTGTTTATCGTGATGAAAATGGTAATAGAATTGATGTTTCAGGTGAAATTAATATAATTAATTCTTTAATTAATGAGTATGATAAAAAGCCATCTTTTGATGGGCAAACATTTTATATGAAAAAAGGTGGATCAACCTCATTAATAGATTTTAATAATGTATTAAGAGAATTTAAAGTTTCTTATATTTCTACTCCTTTTGTAAACGCAAAAATTAGGCGAGGGAGTTCATTATCTATAACAGTTTCTAACAATAACTCTACTCCTGATAAAGCCACTATTAAGTTAGTTAAAAAATCTTCACAGGGAGGTAATCCACAAGTTTATTCATCTGGAAAGTATCAAAAAACAATTGGGTTTTCTGATTCAAGTAGTTCTAGTGATGGTAGTAGTTTGAATATTGAAAGTCTTGTTTATTTAAAAATAGAAGGTGGAATACCAACATTCCCAAATTGTGAAGATGATAATAAAAATAAACAATCTCAATGTCATAATATGGCAAAATTTAATAAGGGGCCATGTCTTGACGATGAAACGGTAGAAAATGATTATTATAGGGTAATATGTTCTGAAAATTTAATATATGGAGATAATTTTCAAAAATCAATAAAAATAAATGCTGGAGAAGGATTTCCTTATGATATAAGTATTAGTGGTAATAGGACTTGTAAAGGAACATTTAAGGTTGATGAGTGGATTAAAAATTGGAATTACTATAATAATATAATTAATGACCAACAAAAAATATATGCAGAAAAATATAATTTAACTATCGCCGCTGGAGGGTGTCCAACTACAAGGGAAGTGCCATATAGTTGTTGTAAAGATGGACCAGTAAATCCAATAACAGGAAATGCTACATGCATTTCAGCTACATGTTATAGAACATATTGCAATAATCCTGATATGAGAGAAAGTCGTTATTTGGGATTAGTAGGAGAAATGAATGATGCAGAAAAAACACGAGATGATGCAGATGTAGAAAAACAAAAATTGTTAAATATTAAATCAGCATTTGAATTATGGACAAATGATTATAAATTTGAGCCAAATGTTAAAATAAATATTCAAGAGGGAAATACTAGCAAAAACATTATAATGATAGAAGAAATATTAGACAGTGATAATAATCATAATAAAGATAAATCTAATATTAAATTTTCAAGATATATAAATACTTGTGAGTTTAGTGATGCAAAAATAGCTATCTGTGAATCTGTTAATACAACGATGTATGCAAATTGGGAAAGGTATTCTTATGTAGAAACAAATTATAAATTACCGCATAAATATATTAAAAAAGATTCTAATGCTACTATTAGAAGTAGTGATTGTCAATATTGTTTAGATGGAGGATACAAGTATTATACTAATTTTGAAACACCAACAGGAAATTATGATATTAAGGTTACAGCTTCTAATTTGGGACATAAAGGGAAATGGAAAGTTATAGATACTTGTGAGTATCATTTAGATAATCTTGTTAAACCACCATCTGAAGGGGATGGATCTGGTGGTGGTAGAGATCCTAATTATGGGAGAACTTTCATATACCGTCCAATATCATTATTTGATCCTTTTCCTAATCGAGTAGCGGGGCCTAATTGGTTTGGAAGAGAGAACTTAATTACAAATAGTGCAAGTACTTTATATAATAAAATACCAGAATACGTAGTTGAGTTAACGCCTCAAGATATTCAGCAGATAAAAAAAAGTAATGCATTAATGAAAAATAAAAACATATCTAATGTTTATACAGAATATGTAAATAATTCTAAAGATGCAGATCCAAAAAAACCATATAAAAGTTATTTTATTCACACAGAATTTAAAAAGGTATTTGGAGGTAGCACGAAATGAAAATGGCTGTATGGGGTTACTTCTTAATGATATTAGGTATAACTGGAATTTTACTTATTAATGTTTTTGGAAATATTTCTACAACAGATGAACAAAACTATTATTTATTAAAAGAAATTACTGAAGCATCAATGTATGATTCAATCGATTTTGCAGCTTATCGTTTGGGGCTTAATTATGATGGTGAAAATCCTGGGGTTATTAAAATAGAAAAAGAAAAATTTATTGAAAGTTTTGTTAGAAGATTTGCTGAAAGTACAGGAAAGACTAGACATTATAAAATTTCTTTTTTAGAAATTATTGAAGAGCCTCCTAAAGTTAGTATTAGATTAGAGTCAAAAGAAGATTATAATTTCTTTAGAGCATTTAAACCAAATAATAAAGAATTTAACTTTGATTCTGAAGAAGATTTTGATATAATGAATAAGATAGATGCTATATTAGAAACAAGAGCTGAATATAGAGATGTTATGAAAAAAGAGGGAAAAGGAGAATAAGATATGAATAATGTAATTGTAGGTTTAAAAAGGTTCATCACAAATAAAAACACAGTAACAATCATTGGGATTTTCTTGGGTATATTAGTTTTATATATTGGGTATAATTATAAAATTAATCAAGAGACAAAGTTAGTTAAAATACCTTTTGCAAAGGAAACTATTCAACCACGTACTAAAATAACAGAGGATATGATTGAATATGGAATGGTTCCAATGGCAAGACTAAAAGGGAGCGTCATTAAAGATGGGGGATATATAGTAGGAAAATATACAAAAGTAAATACTATTATACCAGCTGGTAGCTTAATATATGGGGATACAATTGTTGAAAAGAAAGCCCTTCCAGATTCATCACTTATTGATGTGCCAAGTGATTTAATTGTTTTTAACTTAAAAGTAACAATGGATTCTACTTATGGGAATAGTATATTTCCAGGTAATTATATTGATATTTACTTTAAAGCTAAATCAGATGATGGTAAAATAATGGTTGGTAGAGTAATTAAAAATATAAAAGTATTAGCAGTTAAAGATTCAGCAGGTAAACATGTTTTTGAAAATGAAGAAGAAGATCGTGTTCCTTCAACAATATTATTTGCTGTACCATCAGATATGCATTTATTACTTCGTAAATCAACATTTATGGAAGAACTTGAAGTAGAACTTATACCGGTACCAACTAGTGAATCATATAAACCAGATCCAGGTGCTGTAGAAATTAGTAGTACTTATATAACTGAATTTATTAATAGTAAAACAACTTATGTGCCTGAGGATGTAATAGTTCCTCCAACTCCAGAAAAACCAATTAATCCACCAAAGCCTGAAGTTCCTGAAAAACCTAAGGAGTAGTTCATGAATGAAGAAATGAATTTTGAATTAGAAAAGTTTAAAGAAGAAAAAGCACCAGAAGCAATTATTGTTGATAAAGAAAATGTCAAAGAAGATATTATTATCCCTTCTAAAAACACTAGTGTTACTGATTCAAATAATAATTTATTCTTAAGCGTTGATTTTGGGGAATTAGAAAAGTATTTAGTTGATGAAAACATTACAGATATATCTTATAGTAATGGTGGGCAATTATGGCTTAAATCATTAGATAAAGGTGTATATAGAGTAGAAGAACCATCAATTAATAATGTTTTAGTTGAAAAAATTGCTTTTCAATGTTCAAATATAGTTGGTAAAGTATTTAATATGGCCCATCCTTTTTTGGATAGTGAGAGTGCAGAGCTTCGTATGAACTTTGTACATGAATCTATTGCAAGAAATGGAATAGCAGCAGTATTTCGTAAAACACCAGCTAAAATAAGATTAAAATTAGAAAAATTATTAGCAGAAAAATATATTACAATTGATATTCATGATTTTTTAATTAAATGTGTTGAAGGGCATTGCAACATTATTGTCTGTGGAGAAACTGGTTCAGGTAAAACAGAATTAGTTAAATATTTAGCTGCTCATACCAAAGAAAATGAAAAGATAATTACAATAGAAGATACTTTGGAATTACATTTAGATAGAATATTTCCACATCGTGACATAGTTGCTATGAAAACTAATAATATAGCATCATATACAGATGTTTTAGTAACTTGTATGAGACAAAACCCTAAATGGATATTATTATCCGAAGTAAGAAGTGCGGAGGCTGTTACAGCTGTTCGTAACTCTATTTCTTCAGGACATAATATTTTATCGACAATTCATGCTGATAAAGCTGAAAGTATACCAAGTCGTATGTATAGTTTACTAGAAACGAATATCGATTTAGATCAATTCTTAAAGACCATTCATAGATATGTTCAATTAGGTGTTTATGTTAGAGCTAGATATGATTTAGTTACAAAGAAGTTTTTAAGAGAAGTAGCGGGAGTTACAGAGTTTTATGTTGATGAAGGTAATATCGCTAAAAGCAACTTGATATATAAAAAAAATATTGATGGTACAGAGGTTCACAATAAACCGACAAGATATTTAAAAGAGTACTTAGAATCACAAGGAATAGTACTTGAAGAAATTCAAATAAAAAAAGAAGCAGAGATACTTTAGGAAGAGGTAAATATGGAATTAATAATATTATTACTGATTGCAGGTTTTATAATGTTTTATAGAGTTAATAAAGGTGAGTCTGTTTATAAATATATTGTTAAATCAGTTGGTGATGTTTATGATAAATATGCCCCATATTCTTTTAAAACAGTAAGAGAAAAGGCTAAGGAGTTAGGATTAGAATTTACTACTAAGCAATATACTATTCAAGTATTGCTGTTTGGTGGAGGAGCTTTTTTAATATCTTACCTATATTTTTATAGCATTGTTACTTCTATTATTTATGTAATAGCAGTTATAGCAATAATACCATATTTAGCATATCTTCGTTGTAAAAGAATATATAGTGAATTTGTTTTTGAACAAATTCAAGTATATACAACTAATACAATTATGGAATTTGCAACTACTCAAAGTTTTGTTAAATCATTAGAGGGAGTTTATAAATCTGGAGTTCTTCAAGATCCTGTACTTAGTGATGTTAAAATGATGATTGATATGGCTTATGAAAAAGGAGATATTGAAGAATCAATTAGTTATATGAATAATAAATATGAATTTTATATGACTAAAAATATGCATCAATTGTTTTATCAAATAACTAAAGAGGGAGCCTTAGATACTCATGAAATATTAGACAATATGCTGCTTGATATTGATATGTTAGTTGAAGGTGTTTATCGTGATCGAATGGATAGACAAAACTTTCATAAATCATTTGTTCAGTATGGTTTTATGCTTTATTTAATGATTGGATTAGTTCAGTTATTATTGGGAGTTCCCACTTATGTTCAATTATTAAATAATATATTTGTTAAAGTATTACTTCATGTTTTAGTTATTATGAATAGTTATTTTCTCTTAAGTGGAGAAAAATATTATAATGAGAATGTGGGGGCTGAATAATGGAAATAATTATTTTTGCTGTAATTATAGTCTTTGTTTTTACTTATAATCAGACTATAAAGCCAAATAAATTTGTTAAAGATAATGAAATGTATATTTTGATGCTTAAGGAAAAAGATTATGACTTTTATGTATATTCCAAATATGGTGATGCAGTTGAACCTAATCAATTATTTATGACAAGGCTTAGAAATAGTTTATGTATTTTTGCAGTTATTTTAATATTATTTATTAGTCAGTTATCATTTATAAACTTAGTTGTAGCTTTAGTTGTAGGATTTATAATGTATAAGCAACAGTATATAAGTTTAAAAAGTTTTTATAAAAAACATTTAAATAAAATTGATCAACTATTGCCTTATTATTTAAAATCGCTTGAAATACTTGCTCAAAATTATACTATCCCAGTAGCGCTTTCTAGAAGTATTGAAGATGCTCCAATAATCTTTAAAAAAGGATTAGAAGAGATGGTTAGCAAAATAGATGCGGGGGATTCTAGTATAGACCCATATATGGAATTTTCAAAGCAATATCCGGTTAAAGATTCGATGCGCATGATGAGGCTACTATATCGTTTAGGACTTGGGGAACAAAAAAACAAATATGAACAATTATTAGTATTTTCAAAGTCGGTATCATCACTACAAAATAAAGCAAGGGAAATGAAATATAAAGGTAGACTTGCAAATATGGAAAAAAGGACAATGGTAATGTTAGTTGTGACAGGTGGTGGAACAATGATAATTTTACTTATGTCAATGATGATGTTATTTGGTGTTTAAAATTGCTAATATTTAATAATTGATATATAATAAATATATGATGAAAGGAGTGATTTTTAATGAAAGAAGCAACGGGAGAATTAAACATGACATTAGTTACAATATTAGCCGTAGCGGCAATACTTGCATTCGTTACCTTCTTCGTACCTAAAATATTGAAAAGTATTGAAAATAATTGGGGAAAAGAAGATCCTATTTATAAACCTATGATAGTAATAAAATAAGGATGTGATAGTTAATGAGAGAAGCTAGTGGTAGTACTTTACTACTTCAAATAATGATGGTTTTTATATCAATATATATTGCGTTTATGGCAGTTACAATTAATTACAGTAAGACTTTTAGAGTTAAAAATAGAATTATAAGTATGATAGAAAAAAATGAAGGCCCTGATTTAACTAAAATAAGTGATTACTTAAATAATACTGCTTATTATCACAATGATTGGGATGTATGTAGAGAACCTACTAGTCGCGGTCCTTATTATCAAGTAACAACATATGTAGATTTTAAAATTCCATTAACCAATAATAAATTAAAATTTAAAATTAAAGGTGAAACAAAAGTCCTTTACAGTAGTAGAGATAATAAAAGCAAAACTTGCAATAATAGTTAGGGGGAAGATATATGAATGTAGTTATATCAAATATAGAACAATCATCGCTGGCAGGATTAAATATCGATATAATAAAAACAATAAATGGGTTATTTGATGCTGATGAAATTATTAGTATGTTTTCTAATTTTTTCTTTGAAAGAATGATATTAGATTTAACAGCATTAAAAGATTATAAAGATACTAGTAATTTGCAAAAGATATCAATGAGTTTGCCTGTAGAAAAGATTATTATATTGTTGCCTAATGATAAAGAATGTGAAGCAAGTACTTATTTAACTAAAATAATATCAATGGGGATATATAATTTTACAACTAATATTGAGGGAGTTAAATATTTACTTGATCACCCTAACTCTTATAAAGATGTTGCTCATATTCATCAATTAGATGAATTAGTGGGAGATGTTAATGATAAAGTATTAAGTGGAGTTAGAGTAATAGGAATTAAGAATATTACTGATCATGCTGGTGCGACTAGTTTAATTTGGATGATTAAAAAAGAATTAGAATTAACACATGGATTAAGTGCAGTTGCTATAGAAATAGATAAAAGAGATTTTATTTATTTAAATGATAAAAATATGATATCTACAACTAAAGATCAATTTCCTATGGAATTACTTAAATTAAGGGATATAAATGTTATCTTGGTAGATTTAAATGATTCTGGATGTGATGAAGGATGTGGAGATGTTTTATATTTAATTGAACCTACTTCTATTAAACTTAATAAATTAATGAAAAGAGATAGGCTTATATTTGAAAAATTAAAAGGAAAGAAAATAGTCCTTAATAAGAGTTTATTAGAAAACTCAGATATAATGGATTTTGAATATGAATCTAAGTCTAAAGTATTTTATAATTTGCCACCAATTAACGAAAAGAAAAGAAATGGTTTGTTAAATGGTTTACTTAGTAAATTAGGAATTATACATATTGAAAAGTCTAATAATTCATTAGAAAAGAATAAAGTTTTAGGATTATTTAAGTTTTAATTTATATTATTTATGATATTGTTTGACAATTAAGTTGTATTTAGTGTAAAATTAAATTATAAAGAAGAGGAGATGTGGATATGTTTAATATTTTAGCTTGTGATCAAAATTTAGTACCAATTGTAGCCTTTGTAAAAGGAGTTCTTAGATTAATTCAAATTGGGATACCAATTTTATTAATCATCATGGGTACAATTGATTTAGGAAGAGCTGTTTTATCAAGTGATGAAAAAGAAATAAAGGGAGCAACAGGAAAACTTGTAAAAAGAGCAATATCAGCAATTGCTGTATTCTTTGTTTCTACAATTGTTTTCTTATTAATGGGGTTATTTACCGGGCAAGCTAAACCTGATGGTACTAATACAGGTGCTTGGTCTGAGTGCTGGAATGAAGTAAAATAAAATTATGTAGCATCTAAAATAATAGCAAAATATAATTTGTTATTATTTTTTTTTATGTTATAATAATATTAGATATTATACATTGTTTTAGGAGTGTTTATGAAAAAAAGAATTATTATATATTTATTGATTTTATTTAGTGTATTTATGGTAAAAGATGTAAGAGCAGCAGATCCAATTACATATAAATATATAAATGATGCTAATAGTAATCAAAGTTTTACAATCACTATACCTAGGGACAGTAGTTGGTGTCATATAGTTTTTTTTCATGGGGTACAGTGTGAACCGATTGCAAGTGATGGAATTGATCTTACTGGGGATATAAATTGGGGACTTTGGGATGCATCTCCAATATTTCAACCAGATATAAAAAAATATACTTCTGCATCTATTAAAGAAGGGGTAGTAACCTTTTACAAAAATGGTACGGAAGGAAATTATAAACAAACAGTAGTTTCTGATTCATACTATGATGCCACTGGTTTACAATGTGATTATTGGCCACAAAGTAAAGATAAAAAAGGCTTTCGTGTTACATTTACTGTCCAAGAAAATGAAAAATACACATTTTCTTTAATTGATTCATTAGGTAAAACTGTTAAAACCCAAACAATTAAATTCAGTCATGGCCTTGCTAATGAAACGTTAGGAGACTATAGATACTTTATACAAAAAAACAAAGGAAAATGTCCAAATTATGCAACTTATGATGAAAATATTAAAAAATTTTATGCTGGTTCAGTACCTTTAAATGATTTAAATAACGGTTTTGTTTTAAATGGAAAAATAGATTGCACTGATACTGTTCTATCTATAAAAGCAGATATTGGAGAGAAAAAAGAACAGATATTAAAGAAAAAAGAATTTTTGACATCATGCTATGATGAGAATACTAAAATGATTACTTGTGATCAAGCAGAAACATCAGGAAATTCTGATGACGTAAATAATCTTATACATCAATACTCTAATAAATTAAATGAAATTGATTTGAATTTATGTTCTCAGTTTAGTACATATTATGATGATGAATATAAAGAACTAACTAATATATCTTCTAGTGCAAGCACGGCTATTGCAAATATCAATAATGCTACTAATGCGAGTGATAGAACACAATACGTTACTAATGATAATTTAAATGGTCTTAATTCACTTGTGGATAATGACTTTGTATTACCAGAAGATGATAATTATGATACGTGTGAATCATTGATGGGCAGTGATTTAGTAAAATTTTTAAATGAAAAGATATTTGGCAGTATTAAAATAATTGCTCCAATTTTGCTGATTTTATTTGGCACATTAGATTTTGGAAAGGCAGTTTTAAGTGGTGATAAGGATGCGTTGTCTAAAGCTAGTAAGGATTTTATTAAAAGAGCAATTGCAGTAGTTGCAATATTCTTTATTCCTACAATAATTAATATTATATTTTCATTAGTCGATAGTATTAATGGTAGTACATGTGGTATACATTAGGAGGTGAATTATGCAAAATCAAAATATGTTTATTGGTATTTTAAGAACTATATTGGGCGCAATTGATACAGCAGTTTATTTTATTGTTGAGATAGCTTTTCAAATATTATTTGATTTAGCAAATACTGATTTATTAGGTGGTGTAACATTTGAAAACTTTAGTAGCAGAATTTATTTGATAATTGGTTTATTTATGCTATTTAAACTCGCATTTTCATTTCTTAACTCAGTTGTTAATCCTGATAATTTGATGGATAAAGAGAAAGGAATTGGTAAATTAGTTACTAGGATTTTAATTGCAATGATAATGTTAGTCATGGTACCAACAGCCTTTACCTTAGCCAAGGAAGCTCAAGCATTATTAATTCCTGTTATCCCTAGGCTAATAATAGGAGTGGGCAATGGAAATAGTGATAGTGGATTGGGCACAGAAGTAAATGCAAAGGTTGGTCAGCAAATTGCATTTGAGACATATCGAGTATTTTTTACTTATGATAAAACTTGCTATGATGAGAGTCAGCCTGAAGGAGATAAATCTATAGGCAGTGATTTTAAGACTGTTGCAGGTGCTCTGGGTCACATTAATGATATATGTACGACTCCTGGGAATGGATCAGTTTACAAATATGATTATATGCCAATTATTCCATTATTAGCTGGTGGATTTTTAGCGTTTATATTAATAGGGTTTTGTATAGATGTAGCAATTCGTGTCTTTAAATTAACGATATTACAACTATTTGCACCAATACCTATTATTAGTTATATTGACCCGAAATCAGAAAAGGATGGTGCTTTTTCAGGATGGCTTAAAAATTGTATATCAACATATTTAAGCTTATTTATTACACTAAGTATTGTTTATTTTACAATATTTATTATTAATGAAGTATTAAGAAATGGAGTATTTAGAGAAAATTTAATTACTAAATTTGGTGGTGGGCTTAGTGGTATATCACGTGCTGGATTTGTTGTTTTATTTTTAATACTTGGATTATTCTTCTTTGCTAAAAAAGCACCTAAATTTATTATGGATATTCTAGGCGTTAAAGGCGGAGATGGAGGTTTCTTAGGCAAGTTTGCTAAAACAGGATGGAATAAAACAGCAGGTGCTGGTTTAAGTTACGCGGCAGGAAAAGCTGGTGGTGCTTATGCGGGATTGAGAACAGGTGGCTTTGAGGGAATGAAACAAGGAGCCAAGATGGGTGGTCGAATGGGTCTAAAAAATGGTTGGGATGGAAAAGGTGGTTCATTCTCGTCTGCTGGAGATAAAATGGTTCAAATGGCCACTGGCGATTCGAGTGCTAAAATGGGAGCCCTTGGCGGTGCTAGATTTATAGACAAGATGAATTCTAATCAAAATATGAAAAATATAAAATCAAAATTTACAGGTGCAGTTGATTCTAAGAATCAAAAAATATTAGATAATCTTGATAGGAAAGAGAACGAAAGAGAAAATTATGCTTTAGATGAGCATACTAGAATCCTTAATGCTGGAATGAGTAAAGAAGACACTATTAATGCTTTAAATAAACTTTATAAATCAAGCGCTATGAAGAAAGTTAAATATAGTGCTAGAAGAGCAGATATTGACAGTGTTAAACAAAATCGTAATGATTCTAAAAGAAATGCTGATCAAGCTAAAATATGGGCTCAGGCTATTAAAGATGCTCAAAAAGGAGGAGGTCCTGCACCAGGTGCTCCTGATAAAAAAGAATAAATTTAAAGAAAGTGTGATAACTAATGAATAACTATTTAATCCCTGCTAATAGTAAAAAAGGACAATTAATATTAGGTTTATTCAGACCATTTGATTTAATATTATTTGGTTGTGGAATAGGTATTACAATAATACTATTTAGTTTTATTTCTACAACAAATATATGGGGAACACTATTAATATTATCTCCTGCTTTAGTATCAGGATTCTTAGTAATGCCCGTTCCTCATTATCATAATGCTATGACTGTAATAAGTGAAGGATTGACATTTATAAATAGTAGACAAAAATACATTTGGAAAGGTTGGTGTTTAGGCAATGGCGACAAAAACAAGTAGTAGATATACTGAAGATTGGATTCCTGTGCAAGGGATTAATAATGGAATGATTTTATTAAATACAAATGAAAAAGTAACCGGGGTTAAAATATCACCTAGAAACATTTTTATACTAGATGCTGATTCTCAAGAAAATGTATTAATAAGTCTTAAAAATTTTTATAATATGATTGATTTTGAATTTTGGCTAGTTGTAGCCGATAGGCCTGTTGATATATCTGTGTATATGTCTCAACTTCAACTTTTATATAATAATACACAAGACCCGACAACAAGAAAACTTATTAAAGAAGATATAAATAAAGGTAATAACTTTTTATTAAATAATGTTGTTGATACCGAATATTATATTTTATTTAAAGAAAAGAATTTAGAAGTATTGGGTAAGAAAGTTAGATTATTAATAAATGGTTTAGTAGGATGTGGTTTGTCTAGTAGTCAAACATCAAATGAAGATTTAAGAGTAATTCTTGATAATTTCTTAAATGGTGGTAAAACAACTGAATTCGGAACGGTGGTGCCTTTATGAATATTAGAACACAAATTGCCCCAAAAGGGTTACAATTTAATGCATCAGATTTTTTCATTAGTGATAAATATGCAACTATTTTATCAGTAATATCATATCCAAAATATATTTCACCAGGGTATTTATCTAGTTTAACTAGTATGCCAGGAATAAAGGTAGTGGCTAAACATATACCTCTTCCTTTTCAAACAATGACTAAAATGTTAAATAAACAAATAGCCGATTTACAAGTTAAATACAATGAAGAAAAAGATAAAACTATTCAAGAAAGAATTAGACAAGATGCTGAAAGTTTAGAATACTTTGTATCAATGTTAGCTTCTTCTCAGGCTAGAATATTTGATTTTCAACTTCACATAATGATAACGGCTGATACTAAAGATGATTTGGAACTTAAAAAAGTTAGTGTTAAAAATTACTTAGATGCAATGGAATTAAAAGCCATATCTTTACGCTTTGAACAAGAAAAAGTTTTAAAATCAATCTTGCCAATATTTCCTAAACAAGATATAGAAGAAAGAATTGGTACCCCAATTCCTTCAATTACTCTTGCTGCAACATATCCATTTATCTTTGATAGTATTAAAGATCCAGGACTTGCAATGCTACTAGGAGTAGACTTTTCTGGAGGAATAATTTTATTTAATCAATTTTTGTATAAGATAAAAAAAGAAAATAATCGTAATAATGCCAATTTAATTATTCTTGGAACTTCAGGATCAGGTAAATCAACAGCGGCTAAACTTTTACTTAGAGGACATATTAGAAACGGATGTCAAATAGTAGGAATAGACCCTGAAAATGAACTTGAAGATATGACTAATTTATATCATGGAGATACAATTGATTTAGGTAAGGGTGGAGAATATGGAATGATTAACCCCCTTGAAGTAATTGTAGATGCCGATGAAGAAGAAATAAAGCAAGGATTAGGTTATGCTGTTTTAACACGTACCTTACAATTTTTAAAAGCCTTTATGAAATATTATGATCCATCAGTTACAGAAGATGTTTTAACACTATTTAGTGAAGTAGTACAAGATACTTATAAACGTTTTGGGATAGATTTTACAACTGACTTTTCACAATTTACTTCAAAAGATTATCCAATATTTAGTGATGTTTATGCAACAATTAAGGGCAGACTTATGTCAATGACTGAGCAAACACATGAAAGAGATATAATGGAGAGATTGGAACTTAAAATAAGACCAATTATAAAAGAATTAAAGTTTTATTTTGATGGTCATACTACAATAACAGCGGATAGTGATTTTATTATTTTTAATATAAGAGAAATAATGAATTCAGATATAAATATTCGTAATGCTTTATTCTTTAACATCTTAAAATATGCTTGGGGATTATGTTTAGACGCTGATGTTGATACAATATTAATGGTTGATGAAGCCCATGTTCTTTTAAGCGGAAATAATGCTTTAGGAGCTGACTTTTTAGCTCAAGTACAAAGACGTGCTAGAAAGTATAACACTGGGACAATAATTATTACACAACAACCTAGTGACTTTTGTGATGCCTCAGTAATTACTCAAGGTAAAGCTATTTTTGATAATGCTTCATACTATTTAGTGATGGGGCTTAAAAAACAAGCTGTTGAAGATTTAAGTATGTTAATAGATTTAAATGAAAATGAAAAAGATAGTATTAAGCGTTATTCACAAGGAGAAGCATTATTTGTATGCGGACACCGAAGAATGAGAATAAATGTTGTGGTATCGCAAGAGGAACTAGAATCATTTGGTAATGGTGGAGGATTCTAAAATAAAAATGTAAGTAGGTGATGGGATTGTGAATGAAAATAATAAAAATAGTGATTTACTTCAAAATGATGCTGTTCAAGATTTAGGCGCAACAGCTGTAACTGCTGCATCTGGAGGTACAATTCCTAAACCTATTAGTAAAATGATTGTTAAAAAGGTTACTAATGATCCTAAAATAAAAGAAGCTTTAGATAGAGTATCAATGAATAATATGATGAATAGTAGAATGAATAATAGGAAAGCTACTAACAATTCCAATCAATCATCATCAATAAATAATAATGATAGTGAAGAATCATCATCAGAAGATGATAATGCTAATAATCAAGAAAATGGTATTTTTGATGGCATTAATAAAAAAAATCAAAAGAAAATTTTGATTTTTATGCTTCCTATTTCGGGTTGGGTTTTATTATTTTTAATAATCTTAGTTATAATTAGTGGTTTGATTGCCCCGATTATTAGTACTTTTGAGTATTTAAAAAGTCCTATTGAAGCGTTTAATAGTGTGTTTAAAGATAAAAACAAAAAGAAAGAAATGGAATATTATAAAAAAGTAGATTCAGTTAAAAATCATTGGGCTAATAAGGGTGTGAATATTAATACCGATTTAATTACTGCTACTTTATTTAATCAGATAAATTTTGGAAGTTTTTTAGAGGAAGAGAATACTTCTGATGATTTATTAGCAACAGACCAATCTGTAAATAATGATATTTATAATACGGCTAAGAAGAAAGTAGATTTACTAGCAAAATTTCAAATAATTACAACACAATATTATTGGCAAGGATGTTCAAATAATCCACGAGAAATAAAATTGGAAAATTCTAATGATCCACGAGAAATAGCTAAGAATGATGGAATTTTGGATGCTTATATGATTTCAGAACACAATTATCAGAAAATTCAAGTTTGGACTAATTTTACCACTGTAGAAGATAATGATGGAAAAAACGTAAAAAGATGTATAAATCCATACAGTAATAAACAGATTGGGGCTTCAAATATTGATGGAAATGATGATTTGAGTTCTAATTCGATTTTAGTTGATAAGACAGTGTATAGAGTTGATGATAAATTTGAGGGCGTTTATTATTGGAATTTGGTAGATGAAGGATTTTTAGAGGCATATTATACAAAATATTTTACTAATATTAAAACAGATGATATTGAAAAACGTAAAATAAATTTAATTGGCGATATTTATTCTGTAGTAAAGGAATTTAGAAGTAGTAAGGATAATCCTGAGTATGGTAATGAAAATTCATTTGCTTATAATAATTATTTAAATATGGATGGTTCTAATAATGTTACTTTTTATAGTAATGGTTGTAATCTTTTGGTTGGTAGTGATAATTTTACAGCACCGACAAAATCTAGAAATATTACATCCACTTGTGGAGTTAGGGATTTACATGGGAATGGTAATAAATCTGGCCATTATGCTGTAGATATTGCTGGAAGTTTAGATAGTGATATTTATTCAATGGGTAACGGAAAAATTATAGGAATGGGATTAGGATCTAATACAGGTGGTTTTAATGCATCATTTGCTAATATGTTTAATATTGTCACAATTAAATATGATCCAATCGAAATAAATGGCAAATCTTATATTTTTACGAGTCAATATTTGCATCTTGCTTATAATTCTGCTAGAATAAATCCTAGGACACAAGTAAAATTCAAAGTTGGTGATGATATAAAAAAAGGTGAAGCAGTTGCAGGTATGGGAAGTACTGGTTATTCTAGTGGCGTTCATTTACACTTTGCTATTTATGACCAAAATGGATTTACTTATGATGGAAAGTCATTATTAAAATAATTTGGAGGTTTTTATGAAATTAAAATTTAGGGCTGATGCGACAGATGTTATGTATTTTATTTTGTTTATGATATTTTTATTATATATTGTGTGTATTGGAGTATTAAATATAAAATCATTATCATCTACTGGTGTTTTTTATGGTTTTAATCCAATTGAAGCATTCACGCCAGAGTTTTTGCCTGTTACTATTACATTTTATTTATTGTTTTTCTTTGGTATATTTATTAGTGTTTCATCATACTTCTTTGATCGTGAAAAAGGAATGGGATTTACAACAAGTAAGAATGATAAAGGATATAGTAGATGGGCTAAAGAAAAAGAAATGAAAAAAGAATTAAAGATGATTTATCCAACTTCTGAAAACACAGGAGCAGGAGGTATTCCTTTAATTAATAATGGTAAGGAAATTTGGGTTGATAATGGAGAATATCATAATTTAATAATTGGAGCGACTGGTTCAGGTAAAACAACTGCTGTAATTCTTCCAATGATTAAAGTATTAGCTAAAAATAACGAATCAATGATTATAACTGATCCTAAGGGAGAATTATATGAAAAAACATCTAAAATGTTAGAAGAAAAAGGCTATAATATTTTACTTTTAAATTTTAGAAATCCCCAAAATGGAAATGCTTGGAATCCTTTATCATTGCCTTATAATTTATATAAAACGGATAACCAAGATAAAGCAATTGAATTACTTGATGACTTAGCTTTAAATATTTTATACGAAGAAAGTAGTGCGAATGCAGATCCATTTTGGGAAAAAACTTCGGCTGATTATTTTTCGGGAATTGCCCTTGGGCTTTTTGAAGATGCTAAAGAAGAAGAAATTAATATTAATAGTATCTCATTAATGACAACTGTAGGTGAAGAAAAGTTTGGTGGTTCAACGTATGTTAAAGAATATTTTGGCTTAAAAGATCCAAGCAGTGCCGCTGCAATAAATGCATCAAGCACGATAATGGCCCCTAATGAGACAAAAGGTAGTATTTTAGCGGTGTTTAAACAGAAAATTAAGTTATTTGCCTCTCGTGAAAATTTATCGGAAATGCTATCACATAGTGATATTGATTTAAGAGAAATAGGTAAAAAAAAGACAGCTTTATTTATTATAGTTCAAGATGAAAAGAAAACATATCATTCACTTGTTACTATTTTAATTAAACAGTGTTATGAAACTTTAATTGATGTAGCGCAAGAAAATGGTGGTAAACTTCCTGTTCGAACTAATTTTTTACTTGATGAATTTGCTAATATGCCACCACTTAAAGATGTGACAACAATGATTACAGCTGCAAGAAGTAGGTTAATGCGCTTTACGATGATTATTCAAAACTTTGCACAATTAAATCAAGTTTACGGAAAAGAAAATGCTGAAACAATTAAAGGAAACTGTGGGAATATGGTCTATTTAATTTCTACAGAACTTGCGGCGTTAGAAGAAATATCTAAAATGTGTGGAGAAGTTAAATCAAAAGAAAAAGATAAAACATCTTCTACCCCTCTAGTAACAGTTTCTGATTTACAAAAACTTAAAATGAATGAAGTGATTATTCGTCGTATGAGAATGTCGCCATTTAAAACTAAATTAACTCCAGATTATAAAATGGATTGGGGAAAGAAATATCCTATTAATACTTATCCATCTAGAGAAAAACACAAAGTAAACGTGTTTGATATTAGGGAATTTGTCAAAGAAAAGAAAAAAGCTAAGTTATTTGAAATGATGGGAGAAGTAGAAGGTGGCAATAATCAAATGCCAAACCAACCATTTAATCCAAACCCTTTCTTTAATCCAATGATGCCCGATGTATCGGTGCCAAATAGAAATGAAACTATGAATCAAAATTATCCAAATCCTAATTTATTTATGCAAAAAGAAGAAACCGAAAATAATCAAAATGATTTTAATGTTGATGAAATAGTTAAAAAAATTGATGCGCAGATTGCTAAAATTGAAGAAGAAGAAAGAAAAGAAAAAGAAGAAAAAGAAAAGAACAAAGAAATATTACAAACTGGTAATGATAAAAAAGAAACTCCCCCTAAAGAAAGTTTTGATTTTAATACTTTGTTAACTCCAACTGATGATAAAAAAGTAACAGAACCTCTTGTTCAAACACAATTAAATATTGAAGAAGAAAAAGAGACTCCAATTATTCAAGAAAAGATTCCTGAAGTAATTGTTCATGAAGAAATAGAACGTGAAGAAATAGAAGAAGACGATGATAAGTTTTTTGATGATTTCTTTGATAATGAAGAATAATTCTTTAATTTAAATAAATATAAATTAAAAGAAATAATAAAAATAAATATATTAGTATAAATAAAGACTAAATAGTTTACTTTTATTAAAGTAATAATATAAAGTATTAAATAGATAAAGATATTAGAATGTTTAAATTTTAATATCTTTTTTATGATATAAACATTCATAATAATAAAGATAATTAAACAAAATAGCCAAACTAAAGATAAAATATTTTCCATTCTTTCAAAGACATTAAAATAATTAATATATTTTAAAACAATAATATGAGGATATGGATATAAATTAATAACATTTTTACCAATAACATTAATAATAATAAATATAATAGTTATAATTAATCCATTTGCCAATAAATAAGTCCCTAACAATTGTTTATATATTTTATTAATTTTAGTAATCGCGTTGTTTTTAACTATATTTAATAAAAATAAAGGATAACTAATAATTATGGCATAGAATAAAGACTCTTTAAAAATATTTATATAAGTTAAGTTAATACTTATATTTTTTAAATCAAGTTGAGGAATTAGGCAAATAATAATAAAGGTTACCATTATTAAAAACAAATAAAATAAAATATTAGATATATTAAGAATAACATTAAGATTATATTTTTTAATTAAAGAAATTAAAATAATTAAAGTAAAACTAATAATAAAAATTGGAACATTTTCTAGTAAATTATAACTAATAAAATTACTTGTTAAATTAATAGTATAAGAAAATAATATTAAAATATTTATTAAAATAATATATTTTAAAGGTTTATTACTTAATAAAAGATTATATAAAATATTTTTATTTAATAATTTTAAATAAATAAAATTAAACAATAGACCTATAAGTGTACCAAAGATAATAACTAAAAAGGCATTGCTAGACATTAAAATATTTTTAATATCAAATAATATAAAACTAGCAATCATTAATAAAAAATATAAAATACAAAGAGAAAGATTAGTTATTTTACTATTCATAATTATCTCCCGTTATAGTTATTTTACACTTAACTTTTTTAATATGTGGCAAATATTTGTTAATAAATATTTTTAATTCTTTTGTTAATTTATGCTTATAGTTTTTAATGTTTTCAAGAGAAGTGTTTTGTATTTTACTATTTATCCTAATATTAATACTTTTTTTATCCCATTTAATAATACTTTTATTTTCTAAAATATAAACTTTATCATATTTTAATTCCTTTATTAAATCATTTAAATAATTGTAAATAATACTTTCTTTAGTTGATAATTTATTAAAGTAAATATTATTTTTAAAATAAATATAATTATCTAATTTAAGAAAATCTACTTTAGTAATTTCGGGAATGACAAAGTCTAAATTTTCATAATAATAATTTAATAATTTATCAAATCTAATATTAGAAACACTACTAGTAAAATAATTAGAATTATTGGCTAAACTATTAAAGGAATTATTATCTTTTAAGTATTCCATACTTTTATCAAATAGTTCATTATCTAAAGTAAAAATACTAAAGTCTAATCTATTTTCTTTATCTTTTATAAGTAAATTTATAATATTACTATAATCTTCTTTTAATAAATCTTTACTAATAATTAAAGTAGTAAGATGAGCTAAATATAATCTTTTATCAATACTATGGTTTATTTCATTATAAGTAGTTTCTAAATTTTTACCCATAAAAGTATAAGAATTAGTTATTTTTTCTTTTTCTTTTATTTCCTCAATATTAAAAGTTATTTTATAATTATTATTTATTTTGCTAATTCCAATATGCTTTATTAAAGAAATATTATTTAATTCTTTAATATTATTACAACTAGTTATAAAAATAGATAAGAATAAAATAATTAATAGTTTTAATTTCATTTAGCACCTCTAATTATATTTTTAGTAAGGAGGGGATTTCTTTTTAAAGGATTTCTTTTTAATTTAATAAAACTATCTTTTAATTCATAATAATTAATTGGTGATAGGGGAAACAAATAATTCTTATTAAAACTAAATACTTTGGATAAATCAATTAATAAAATCATTAAACCAATAAACATTCCATATATTCCAAGAAAAGAGGACAATATTAAAAGAAGTAATCGATATCCTCTAATAGCATTTATTAATTCTAAGTTAGTAAATATAAGACCACTTATAGAACTAATGGCAATGACAATTATCATAATAGGTGAAATAATACCAGCACTTACGGCAGCACTACCTAAAATTAATCCACCTAAAATAGAAACTGAAGAACCCATATAACTAGGCATTCGTAAATCAGATTCTCTAAGTATTTCAAAACTAATAATCATAATTAAAGCCTCTACAATACTAGGAAAGGGGACACTACTCCTTTGAATCATTAAATCAACTAATAATTTAGTAGGGATGCTATCAATATTAAAGGTTGTAATTGAAATATAGTAAGCGGGTAAAAAGATAGCTAAAAAGAAAGATATTAAACGCAAAATTCTAATAAAATTAACACTACTTCTTTTATTATAATAATCATCGGGATTGTGAAATAAATCCATAAAGAAAGTAGGGATTATTAAAACATCTTTACTATTATCAACTAAGATAACTATTTTTCCCTCAAGGACACTAAAACAGGCATTATCGGGTCTTTCTGTTGAAATAGCACTAGGAAAAGTACTGTTTGTGCCCTTAAAACTACTAATTAAGGATGAACTGTTTAAAATACTATCAATATTTATATTAATTAGTTTTTTATATACTTTACTTACTAATTTTTTATTAACAATATTACTCATATAACAAATATAAATCTTTGTATGTGTACTAGTTCCTATTAAAATTTCTTTGTTTTTTAAGTCTTTAGAGCGAATGCGTTTTCGCATTAAACCCATATTAGTTAAGATATTATCCGTAAATGATTCCTTTGAGCCTTTAATAGATTTCTCATTACTAATTGTATCGCCTTTGGGAATTAATTTACATTCAATGGCATATATTTTATCTTTTTTTACAATGATAACAAAGCCATTATATAAATAGTAATTTACTATTTTAATATCTATTTCCTTAATATTAATATTAGGTAATTTTAAAATGTCTTTATTACTTTTTAAAGGTAATAAGATAAATTCATTAATAAAATATGAATCAGTTAAAGAATCAATATTAAATATATAGTACTTATTTATTACTTTTATCATAAAATCATTTATGTTTTTATTGTTATGAATAATTATATTTTCTAAACGCATATTTTCACCTAGTTTCTAATCTTATTATGCTTAAAAATTAAAGATAAATGTATAAAATATCAAATATTTTTAGTATAATAGACTTGAGGATGGAAAAAGTATGAAAATAAATGATGAGTTAGTCGTAATAATTACAAAACAAGATCATAATGGTCGAGGTATTGCCAAAATTGATAATTTTCTTGTTTTTATAAACAAAGGAGTCGTAAATGATGAGTGTTTAATTAAAATAATTGTCATTAAGAAAAATTATGCAATTGGAGAAATAATTAAAATAATTAAAAGTTCACCAAAACGAATTGAAGTTAATTGTCCATATTATGAACATTGTGGAGGATGTGATTTTTTGCACGTTAATTTTAATTATGAAAATGAAGTTAAAGTTAATACCATAAAAGAAGTATTTTTAAAATATGCTCAAATCACTTTAGATAATATTGAAATAGAAGTTCAAAATAATTTAAACTATCGTAATAAAATAACTTTACATGGTAAGAATAATAAATTAGGATATTATAAGAAAAATAGTGATGAAATAGTTGAAATTAAAGAATGTTTATTAGCAAATAATTTAATTAATAACTGCTTAGAAGATTTAAATAAATTAGCTAAGAATAGTGAAATTAAAGAAGTCGTAATAAGGTGTAATAATGAAGAAGTTTTAATATCAATAGATGGGAAAGTTTCATCTAATGCGATTGATAAATATTTAAAAAATAAAACTATTAAAACTATTATTTTAAATAATAAATTAATAAAAGGTAAAGGATATTTACTAGAAGAAGTTTTAGGTAATAAATTTATAATTACTAATAAATCGTTTTTTCAAATTAATAATGAAATAATGGTAAAATTATATGAATATATTTTAAATAAAGTTAAAGAAAATAAATATAATAATATATTAGATTTATATTGTGGTACAGGGACAATTGGTATTATATTATCTAAAGAAGTTAAACAAGTTTTAGGAATTGAATTAAATAAAGAAGCCGTAGAAAGTGCTTTAAAAAATAAAGAATTAAATAACATTACTAATATAGATTTTATTAATGATGATGTTTTAAATACTATTACAAAAATAGATGAAAACTTAGATTTAATTGTTGTTGATCCACCAAGAAGTGGTTTAGATATCATAACTTTAACAAATATAAAAAGATTAAATCCTAAAGATATTATATATGTATCATGTGATTTATTTACCTTATGTCGTGATATTAAGTTATTAAGTGAATTATATGATATTAAAGAATATAAATTTTTTAATATGTTTCCTAGAACTAGTCATGTAGAAAGCGTTATAATTTTAAAACATAAA
>JAVWBB010000007.1:0-2361 GCA_036649735.1 Bacilli bacterium | reverse complement strand
AGATGAGCAAATAACAAATTTTATTCAACAAATACATTTAGCTAATGCTTTAAAATTGCCTCTTATTATTCATGCGAAGAATACAAATAAATTAGTTATGGAAATCATTAAAAAATATAAGCCTTTATATGGTTTTGTATTTCATTGTTTTCAACCTGATTTAACTATATTAGACGATATTATAGATTTAGGAGGATAT
Organism: Bacilli bacterium; assembly: GCA_036649735.1. Taxonomy (GTDB): domain Bacteria; phylum Bacillota_I; class Bacilli_A; order RF39; family UBA660; genus JAVWBB01. The sequence goes on along the minus strand of JAVWBB010000007.1, from coordinate 2,162 downwards.
GTTTCAGTAGCTAAACCAATAACAAGGCCAACGGCTAATAAATCATTGCAAGTCATTAAAATTATCCCTAGAGATAGATTATTAATAGAATTAGATTACCCATATTTAAGTGATAATCCAACTTTAGATGGTAAAAATGTTTTTAATGTAATTAAAGGTATTTGGAATATACCAAAAAGTGAATTAGAAGAACAACTAGATAGTAATGCTAAAACATTATTTAAGAGGTTAAAATAGTTGATAATTAGAAAATATATGCTATTATTAATAATAGCAAAGGAGTTAAATATTATATGAAAAAGAATTTAATTATAGGGAGTTTATTAGTACTAAGTTTTATTTTGTTTATAACTTCTTATATTGTTATAAAATTAAATAATAATAGTATAATTGGTCATTGGAAATTAGTCAATTATGTTAATTATGATGGTACTAGCTTAAAATATACGAATAAGGAATATTCAACAGAATATTTAGAGTTTAAAAAAGATTCTATTTGTATCGTAAAAAACTATGATAATGGTAAGTTATTAACTAGATTAAAGACATATTTTAAAGAAAATAAGAATTCATTATTAATATCAAATAACATTAATATGAAAGAAGCCAAAAAACATAATAAAAATCATGAAAAAAATAAACTTATTATTGAAACAATTATTAATAGTGAAAGTAAGATTATAAAAGTATATGAAAAAGTATCATCAAAAAATTTACCATTGAGAGAATATTAAGAAGGAAAATATTATGAGAAAAAGAATTAAGCAAAAAGGGTTTTCGTTAATAGAATTATTGGCAGTTTGCGTTATCCTTGGAATTATATTTACAATAGTTGTTATTTTAAATAATTCAATTGGTAATAAAATTCAAAAAACATATTATGAAAAACAAATGAGTTTAATTATTATATCTGCAAAGGAATATTATTCTAATAATATTAGATTATTGCCAAAAGAAATTGGTGCACAATCTACTGTTTTACTAAAAGATTTAGTAAGTCAAGATTATCTTAAACCAATTTATAGTTATAAGAAAAAACCATGTGATTTAAATTCAAATGATTTGAAAGTATCGGTTACTAAAATGAATAATAAAGAATATCAATATTCTATATATTTTATTTGCGATGGTTTTGAAAAATCAATTGATAAAACAGCACCAATTATTAAATTTACTCCTAACAAGAATTTAATAACTAACAAAGACATTAAAGTTATAGCAACTGCTACTGATGAAAAAGAGGGAAGTGGTATATTAAAAATTGAGTGGATAATTTATAAAAATAATGCTATTTTTATAAATTCAACTGATACAACCGGTAAGTTAAAACAAAATTTGACTGATGAGGGAACATATTTTATACAGGCATCAGCTTATGACCGAGAAGGAAATAGGTCAACCATAAAAAGCCCTATTTATATAATTGATAAAAGCTCTGTAAATATTCCAAAACTAACAAATCCAATAACAGAATTTACTAATAAAAATATAAATATTAGTGTAGAGTCAGCTATTAATGCTATTAAAACGGAATGTAAAACAGCATCAACAGCATATGTTTCTTGTAATAAGACATATACGGTAAAACAAAATACGGTAGTATATGCTAGAAGTTATGATAAAGCAGGAAATGTTAGTGAAATAGCGAGTCTATATGTTGGTAATATTGATAAAACACTACCAACAGTGTCATTTAATTTAATTATTAATAATCGTGACAATAAGATTGTTCAAATAAATGCTTCAGATAATTTAAGTGGAATTAAACAAATAAGGTATAGGATATCGCCAAATGGTGGAACAGGATGGACAAATTGGTCCAATTATATATATAGTACAGAAACAAGTGTTAACTTAGAAATGGTAGGCCAAAATTTAATTCAAGTAGAAATAACAGATATGGCTACAAATATTGCATATGTAATGTCATCAGCATACTTAATAGAAGATATAACTCCGCCTATAAAGCCAATATTAATAAATCCCATTACTCAATATACTAATTCAAATATAAATATAAAAGTAGAGAAAGCATATGATGCAATTAGAAATGAATGTAGAACAGCTTCAACTAATTATGTTAGTTGTAGTAATACTTTTAATGTAAGCGCTAATACTACAATATATGCTAGAAGTTATGATAAAGCAGGAAATGTTAGTGA
>JAVWBB010000006.1:6439-28767 GCA_036649735.1 Bacilli bacterium | reverse complement strand
TTTTCAGTATTTATAAAAAATCATAATGTTTATGATATTGATCTTTCATATAATGAAGCAACTAAATTAACATCTAAAGTTGTTAAGTGTGTAGGTGCTAGAGGTCATATAAATAAATTATACAAAGTTAAAAAATTAAAAAATGAATGTACTTGTGCAAATTATGAAATACAAACTAGAAAAAAAATTAAAAGATGTAACTTAAATATAAATAATTTAGAAACTAGAGTTTTAAATGCAATTAATTCAAAAGGTTATGAAAATATAAATAATATAAATTTTAATATATTTAATTCATGCCTATTTGTTGGAACCGGTGGTTCCTTAGCAGCTGCTAAATTTTCAAGTATTGTTATAAATAAATTATATGGAATAAATGCAATAACATTATTACCAAGAGATGTAAAATATAGAAATAATAATAAAATAGACAAAAAATTTTTATTTTCTTATTCGGGAACAACAAATGATATTATTGAAGGAACAAAAGATATATCAAATAATAATAAACACATAATTACTAAAGGAGAAACACAAAAAATTATTTTGAAAACAGGAATTAATAAAACAAATATTATATCCTATAGAACAATAAATAATAAAGGAAAAGAAAGAGGATTTTTATCGTTTGAAGGTACACTTTCACCTGCAAGTTTGTTTTTGAAAAAATATATAGAAGAAACAAAACTAGATATTAATATAAATCAGTTTGTAAAAGAAAGATTAATTTATTGGCAAATTATTTTAAAACTTATTTTAAAGATAATAAGTCAATAATTAAGAATGTATTTAAAAAAGATAATTTAATCTATATATTTACAGGTGATAATACCAATTCTGCTGCAATAGATTTAAAAAGTAAAATAATTGAATCAGGCATTTTTAATTGTATTGTAAATGAAAAGAAAAACTTTTCTCATGGCCGATTTATAAATTATGAACACTTAAATAATAAAATTTCTATATACTTTAAGCAAAAGAATGAATCATTATATGAAAACAAGTTATTAGGTTATTTAGATAAAGAAAAAACAATAATTATTGAGAGTAAGTATAATGATGTTATATGTGAATTTGACTTATTGATTGCTATTCAATATTTAATATATTATATATTTAATTATTTAAATATTGATATTTCTAAACCAACATATTCTGAAGATGCTATGAATATTTATTTTTATAAAGGACAATTATAAAAAGTTGCAAAAATTTAAAAACATATAAAATATTTTAATTAAAAATACTCAAAAAAAAATGGTATTAAACTAGAATAATTCATATTTCTAGTGCTCCCTGAAGGAACTCATAAATGGGTTCTTTTTTTAATCTTTTATTATTTTTAGTTACTTTAACTTTTCATTCAAGTTTTTAAAATTAAAATGTTTCTAATTATAAACATCATTATGTTATAATGTTGTTAACGAGAAAATAGGAGTGATATAAATGATTATAAAAAATAATAAAACAATAAATGAAAATGATTTTGTAAATGAAAAAGAATTACAAACATACTTTGAAAAAAAATTAGAAATGATTTTAAATTACAAATTTATCGAAACTGAATTTACTGTAGGCGACTTTAGAATCGATACATTGGCTTTTGATGATGAAACTAATTCTTTTAGAATAATTGAATATAAGAATGTTAGAAATGCAAGTTTAGTCGATCAAGGATATACTTACTTAAAATTACTTTTAGAAAGAAAAGCAGATTTTGTTTTAAAATATAATATAAAAACTAAATCAAATTTGACACCTGAACAAATTGATTGGAGTCAATCTCGTATAGTATTTGTATCACCAAGTTATAATAAATTTCAATTGAATGCATCTGATTTTAAAGATATTCCAGTTGATTTAATAAAAGTTACTAAATATGAAGAAGACATTATTAATATTGAATTTATTCAAAAAAAATGTAATGTTAGTATTAAGAGTGTACAATTCAAAGATAGTCAAAAAATAGTTAACAAAGAAATTAAAGTTTACACAGAAGAAGATCATTTATCGAACTTACCAGAGAAAATTAAACAATTGTACTATGAATTAAAAGATAGAATTCTTGAATTAGATGATATTGATGTTGATGTCAAAAAAGTATACATATCCTTTAAAGGAATCAGAAATATAGTTGATGTAGAATTTACTCAAAACAAATTAAAAATTGATATTAATATGAAAAAAGGAACATTGTATGATCCATTAAATATTACAAGAGATATATCAAATGTTGGACACTGGGGAAATGGTGATTATAGAGTAGAAATAGCAAATATAGATGATATAGATTCTATTATTCCTTTAATTAAACAATCATTAAAAGAAAATAAAAAATGATTTGGTGGATGTTAATGAGAATAACATTAGCTGTCAAAATCAATTAAAAAAGCAATAGAAAGAATGGAAAATTAAAATGAAAGAAATAGAAAATACAAAACATGATGTTATGTAAAAAGGAGAGATTAATATGTCAAAAATTTATCCTAAATGGAGAGAAAGTATTGTGGATATAAAAAATATTAATTTTCAAATAGATAAAATAATAAGTTATCCTCCAGCTGGAAATGAAGTATATGAAATAGAAAGTATGGAGGTATTAAAATTATGTCGTTAAAAAAAGATATAGTGGTATTGGAAAGTTATAATCCTATTTGGAAAGATATGTACGAAAAAGAAGAGATTAAATTAAAAGAATTATTAGATAATAATATAATTTCTGTTATGCATGTAGGTAGTACATCAATAGAAGGTTTAAGTGCTAAACCTGTAATAGATATTATGGTTACAGTAAATACTTTAAGTGAAGTAGAAAAATTTAAAAATTTATTTAAATTAGAAGATGGATATGACTTTAGAGATGATAATGGAGAAAAAGGAGAATATTTAGTAAGAAAAGGAAGCGAAGACGCTAGAACACATTTTATACATATAATAGAAGATAAAAGTGTTAGATATTATAATTTTACTAAGTTTAAAACCTATTTATCAAATCATCCTGAATCGGTAAAAGCGTATGAAGATTTAAAGAAAAAACTATCTATTGAATATAGTGATGATAGAAAAAGTTATACAGCCAGTAAAAATGACTTTATACAAAATATATTAAGATTATATGATTTAGAAGAAAAATAGATGTAAGTATTTATATTTACATCTTTTTAATTTAAGAATATATTATTGAAAGTGAGTTTAATGATGTTATATGTGAATTTGATTTATTGATTGCTAGTCAATATTTAATATATTATATATCAAATTATTTAAATATTGATGTTTAAAAGCTAACATATTCTGAAGACGCTATGAATATTTATTTTTATAAAGGACAATTATAAAAGAGTGAGCCATCAGGCTTCTTTTTTTATATTGAACTCTAGAATTACAAAAAAAGAAGACACTTTTTCAAAAGTCTCCACTTTAAATATTTTTATTTTGTTAAATAAGTTTTTGAATCTTTAAATTCTATTAATCTATTTTTATATAAATTACCAATAGCCCTTTTAAAAGCCGCCTTGCTCATTTTGAAAGTATCTTCAATAGATTCAACACTTGAAAGTGTAGTGAAACTCATAACACCATCATTTTCCTTTAAATAATTTAGTATAATCTCAGCATCTTCTTTCATTAAAGAAACTTTTCTATCTAGTAAAGTGCCATTGTAAGTATCATCTAAACATACATTTGTTATAGTTACTGTAGCTTCTTCTCCGATTCGATAATTTCTTCTACGGTGCTTATAATATACAAATATATTATGTCCTTCTTTAGTAATTAAGTTAGTACCTTTTTCTCCATTTTTCAAAACTATTGCACTAACTTTATCAAACTTATTAAGTTTATTATTAGATTTAAATAATTCTTTAGCTTCTTCTGGAGTAACTAGTCTTGCAATAAGATTAGTAGAAGTTGTTTTTAACTTGCAAAGAACAGTGTCCCCAACCATTGGCCATAAATCATAATCATAAGGTAGATCATCATTTGAAATTAATGGGTCTTTTAGATTATTATTATCTATGAAAACACCTAATTCTTTTTTTACATTATTTACTTTTACAAATCCAGGATGATTAATCATTATATTTGGTTTATTATAACTAGCAACTAATCTTCTTTTTGAATCTAATAGAATAAATACATCAATTTCTGCTCCGTTTTCAAATTCTTCATTTGTTTGATTAAATGGTAAAAAAACTTCGTCATCTAACTCATTTACCAAAGTATATCCAATATCTGTTTTATGTTTTACTTTTAAAGTATTAATTTCTCCAATTTTCATTTTTCATTTCTCTTTTCTATGTCTATATTATATATTAAAAAGAACTATTTTACAAATGATTTTATAAAATATGTAGTCTTAGATTATATAACTAATCAACTTTAATTATTTCTTTAAGATATCTAATAAATGTCTACTTGCACCTAAAAGTTCTTCTCTTTCACATGTTTTTAAATGATACTCTAAAAAAACTTTGTAAACATCATCACTCATATTATTAACTAAAGACTTCATGTATTCAGTAGGTCCATCCTGACTAATAATTTTAACTCTTTTTAAGTTTGCTTTTTCATTTAATTTATTAATATCTTCAAGTCTTACAAAACTATATAAATCTTTTTCTTTTGATACAATGTGAAAGTCACTGTCAACCATATTATTATCCAAACAATCAATTATATTATTCTCTTTGAAGCCATACGTTAGTAGGGCATATTCATTCATACAATAACTGATTATTATGTATCCATCATCTGTTGTAACTCGTGCAGCTTCAGCTAGAGCTTTAACTTTATCTTCTTCACTTATTAAATGGTACATTGGACCAAATAATAAAGTAATATTAAAACTCTTATCATTAAACCTGGATAAATCTAAAGCATTACCTAAAAAAGATTTAACAGAACTATTTTTACTTTGTAGAACTCTTAAATTATGTTTCACTAATTCAACTGCAGTTACGTCATAACCCATGTTTGCAAGACTTAAAGAGTATTTTCCCGTCCCTGCACCAATATCTAATATTTTTGGAGTTTTAATATTTTTAATAACTTCCTCAATATATTTCATGGCTGTAATGAATTCAAGTTGACCATGTTTCGTATTTAGTCTTTTATCTTCATTAAATTTATTATAATATTTTATTAATTCTTCCTCATTCATTTAAATCACCATAACTATAATATCTTATTTGTCTTACAATTACAATTTTAATCATATAAATATAATATTTTCTAAAGAAAAAGAACTTTTTAGTTCTTTTTATGTACACTTATATTATAGGTACTTGGTCCTTCAATAACTAATCCATCAACATCGAATCTTGATCCATGACAAGGACAATCCCATGTTTTATCAAAATTATTAAAAATGAGACTACAACCCATGTGTGGACATTTGTTTTTTACTACATGCTTTATATTGTTTGAATCAGTATAAATACCATAACCATTTTTAATTACCACTGATTTATAAAATGAATAATTTTTGATTATTTTAGTTTTTAAAAATATTCTTGAAGTATCTAACCAATTATATAAAAGTTTTGAATAAGATTTTATTTTTCTTTTTGGATTAAATAAATCAATATATGGATTACTAATATTATTTATAATATCACTTATAACTTTACCACTTATCACTCCATTTGTCATACCCCATTTGTTAAAGCCAGTTGCTATATATAAATTATCATCAATTTTACCAATCAACGGCAAATGGTCATTTGTAATTACATCATGAGTTGACCATATATATTTTGGATTCAATCCAAATAGATTTTTTAAATCATCCTTCATGTTATTTATATCTTTATTAATATTTAAATTCTTGCTAAGCCTAATAGAATGACCCGCAAAGATAAGATTGTTTTTATAGTATCTAATAGATCTAATAGGTTCATCCACACTAATAGCGTTAAAATTATTTATATTTTTTGAAGGACACGATAAAACAAATGATTTTTCTAAAGAAGTAATAAAAGGAATATTCCCAGGAATAATAAAACTTGGGTAATGTGAACAAACAATAACATTTTTAGAAATAATATGATATTTACCAGTATCAACTATGTACTTACCATCTTTTTTAGAAATACTATGACTTGTTGTGTTTTCATAAATTTTTATCCCTTTTTGAAGACACATATTTTTTATAGCACAAATATATTTTAAAGGATGAAATACAAAGTTATTTTCTAATTTTATAGCATTTGGAAAGATAAAATTATTTATAAGTGATGCATCTATGTTATTGTCTTTATAGAATTTTATTTCCTTATACAAATTGTCTGTAAAAGAAAATAAGTATGATGGACTTGCCTCAAGGTCACACTCTATATTATATTTAGAGACATTATTTCTAACAATATTTATAGCGTCAACAGCACTTTGATAATATAATAAATTATTCATAATAGAACCTTGCAAAGAAGTTAGTTTCCCAGTTGTTTTTGAACTGACACCAAAACCACACACACCTTTGTCAATTAAAACTACATCTTTATCCATTAGATTTTCTAAAACTGAAATGCCTGCTATACCTCCACCTATAATTAAATAATCAGTTTCAATATCTTTATTAAGTTTTCGACACTTTCTATAAGTTAGACCTCTAGTCCAGACTGATTTATTCATAATAATCACCATTTATAATTTGGTCTAAAATGATTGTTTTATACGAAAATAGTTCCAATTGTCTTATTATATTTGATAGTAAAAATAACTTTAAAACTTAATAATTAATATAATTTGTAGAATAAAATAGAAAAAAAGTTATTTACAACAACTTTTATCGTCTTTACATTTAAAAAGACATTTTTGAGCAATTTCTAATTTTCCTAATAAAACTTGTTCTAAAATAGTTATGTTGGAAACAGTCCTATTGACAGATTCATTTACTTCAAGAATATCTTTCTCACAATTAGATATTTCTAGTATTTTTTGAATTTTTTCTCCCTCGGCATTTAAAATGTGAGATAAACCAACTTCAATTCTTGCTATAGATTCAATTATAAAACAAAAATTTTCTTCACAGTCACATTCTTTTTTTTTAGAACCACAGTCTAACTTTTTGCAGTATTCAAAATATACGTCTTTAGGACAGTCTGTGCAAGGTTTTTGGCATTCACATTTAAAGTCTGTACATATTATCATATCGTAGTTAGTTTTAGTAGAAACTAATAATTTTAATTTACCTTTTTTATCAATAATATTTTTAACTTTAATATCATCTCCAACAAAGTGTTTTTCCATAATATTTCCATTTTCAGATACAAAAGCAATATAACTAGAATTATTTTTAGTAAAAGCTACAATTTTCTTTCCACAGAAATAGCCGGCACAGGTAAATACAGGACCTTTTTGACACGGACTACAACTAGAAGGGCAACATTCTTTACTAATTCCAAATTCACTTAAATTAACCTCTTGCTTTATGAAATAACCGTCCATAGTTACAGAGTAAACATTTTTTGGTGTTGCAATTAAAATTGTTTTTTCTTTATTATTAGCAAATATACTTAGAATATTTCCAGTAATATTTGTAGGTGTTTTCAAACTAATTGTATCCTTTAAATTAAAATTACAGTCAGTTAAAAACAACTTTTTCTTTTCATTATAAATGCTCAAACAAAAATTATCTTGTTCACAAAAATGAGTGATGGAAAAATAGGGATTACACACATTGTATGTTTCTTTCTTGCAAAAGTTTGAATCATATTTATCTATTCTACTATGTTTTGGAACAGTTCCATAATAACTACCATCATGATAAATTAAACCTCCATAACATTCTTTGTTTTCAAAAGGTATTCTTTTTGTTATTTCAATCATTTTGTTCTCCTTTCATATTTATTCTATTTTATGCTATTAATAAGTTTTAGACACAATCACAAAAAAAATTGCTCATAAATTACCGGATAAATATTTAAAATTGACTAGAATTATAGTTTATTTTTTGTAAAGTAGACATATATTATCATTTTATTACATATTTGTAATTTTAAAAACTTTTACAAATGATATAATTAAAGTAGATTGGAGAAATATTATGATTAGATTAAAAAATGTATCTAAATTTTATTACAGCAAAGGTGTTATTGCAAGTGGATTTTCCAAAATAAATGTAGAATTTAAAATGGGAGAATTTGTTGCAATTACCGGTGAATCAGGGAGTGGTAAATCAACATTACTTAATGTAATAAGTGGATTAGACAGTTATGAAGAAGGGGAAATGTATATAAATGGTAATGAGACAAGTCATTATACCGCTAAAGACTTTGAAGATTACCGTCGTAAATATATAGGAAATATATTTCAAAATTTTAATTTAGTTAATAGTTATACAGTATATCAAAATATAGAATTAGTACTTTTATTAAATGGAAACAAGAAAAAAGACATAAAACAAAAAGTAATTGATTTAATAAAAACTGTTGATTTATTTAAATTTAGAAATACTAAAATATCAAAGTTGTCTGGTGGACAGAAACAACGTGTAGCTATAGCACGTGCTTTAGCTAAAGATACACCAATCATATTAGCGGATGAACCTACTGGAAACCTTGATAAAAACTCAGCAGAAGGAATATTAAATTTATTAAGTAATATTGCTAAAGACAAACTAGTAATTATAGTTACACATAACTATGAACAAGTAGAAAAATATGCAACAAGAAAAATAAAGATGCACGATGGTAAAATTCTTGAAGATGATGTATTAAAAGAGACAAACGAGGTAGTAAATAGTAAAACTGCTAAATATGACAATATTACTTTTTTGAATAAAATTAGATTAGGAATAAGAAATGCTTTTAACGTTATTCCAAAATTTATTTTAGTATTTGCAGTATATTTGTTTATTACTGTTGCTATCATTACTGAATATGCTTCTTTTAAACACCAAGAGTATGTTGAAGGAAATTATGGATTTAACCAGTTTTTCAATGATAATTCTGTTAAAAGAATAATATTAAAGAAAACTGATAAAACAGCCTTTACAGAAGAAGATTATACTGCTTTAAAAAAGGTAAAAAATGTAGATCAAGTTATAAAAAATGACCTTTTAAATGATTTACAAGTTTATTTAACTGATAATAATCAAATCAATTTTAACTCAACTATTCATGATATTGAATTGTTTTCAGGTAAACCAGATATGGGAAGGATGCCTACTAATGAAAATGAAATAATAATTACAGGATCCAAAAGTCAATATTATTTTAGTAATAATGGAGAAATGCTATTAGATAAAGATTTAATTATAAATGATATTGATGGTGCAATGAACAGTAATATAACTTTAAAAGTGGTTGGAATTAAATTTGATGATGGTAATAATTTGAACTGGATAATGTCTACTTATGCAAATAAATCTGTTATAGATAAATTAGCATTTCAAATTAATCAAAAATATAGTACAATTAAAGTCCTATTTAGAGAGCAATATTATGAGTCACAAATGTATAACCCAAATTATAGAATTGAAGCAAGCGGATATGTTCCAGATGGATATGCTTATATTCCAGAAAGTATAACTTATTTGTGCAAAGATTTAAAATGCATCTGGCAGCCTCTAAAAGTTGAAGTTGAAAACATATATTATAAAGATGCTTTAAACTTAACTGTTTTAAAAGAATATAATAAAAAAACAATGCCTGGGTTATTAAATATTAATAACTTTGATGAAGTAAATGGAACTATATATATAAGCATTAATAACTATAATGCATTATTTAATAAACCATCTTATCAAAGTGGAGTATTTGTAAAAGATGACCGTCATATTGACGAAACTATAAAAGAACTTAAAAGTATGAATTATTCTACTCTTAAAATAAAAGATACACTACAAAAAAATGAAGGCGACAAAATTATGAAGATAATGAAAACGATAGTAACGTCGATTTTAGTAATTTCTCTATTCTTTATATCTTATTTTGTTATAAGAGTTATTTTAAAATCAAGAAACACGTATTTTTCAATTATCCGTATGCTAGGAGCCACTAAAAAAATTAGTAAACAACTTCTTGTAGTAGAACTATTAGCAGTTTCTAACTTAGCATTTTTCATGTTTCTAGCAGCTATTTACGCTATAAACAAATATAATCCAAATATCGCATTCATTAATCAAATATTAATTTATTTAACAAATAAAGACTATATTCTTTTATATTTAATATTGACATTAATGTCATATTTCATCAGTTTAAAATTTGCTAAAAAATTATTTAAAAATAGTGCAATTAGTACACTAAAAGAAGAGGTGTAATATGTTAGAAATTAAAAATGTTGACAAGTATTTTAATAAAGGAAAGAAAAACCAATTACACGTTATAAATAATACTAATCTTACTTTAGAAGATACTGGTCTTGTTGCTCTTCTTGGTCCTTCTGGCTGTGGTAAAACAACTCTTTTAAACGCCATAGGAGGACTAGATAAAATAAGAAAAGGCCAAATATTTATTAATGGTCTTAAAATAAGTTCTAAACTAGCAGGAAAAGTAGATAAAATTAGAAATATTAATGTAGGATATATCTTTCAAGATTATAAATTGATTGATAATATGAGTGTTTACGAAAATGTTGCTTTAGTACTTACCATGATAGGTATAAAAGATAAAAAAGAAATCAAAAAAAGAGTTGAATATGCTTTAGATAAAGTAGGAATGCTTAGATACAAAAGAAGACCAGCTGGAATGTTATCCGGTGGTGAAAGACAAAGAGTAGGAATAGCAAGAGCAATTGTAAAAGATCCTAATATCATTTTAGCGGATGAACCTACTGGAAACCTAGATAGCAAAAACTCTCTTGAAATAATGAAAATAATTAAAGCTATTTCAAAAGATCGTCTAGTAATTCTAGTAACTCATGAACAATCACTCGCGAAATTCTATGCATCAAGAATCATTGAAATAGAAGACGGAAAAGTAATAGATGACTATATAAATGATCATACAAATGACCTTGATTATGAAATAGATAATACATTTTATTTAAAAGATTTTAAAGAACAAACTGATATTCATAATGAAGGAACTAAAATAGAAATATATAGAAATAATAATGAAAAAATAAATGTTGATATTGTTATAAAAAACGGCAATATTTACATAAAGAGTAATACTCAAAATAAAATAGAAGTAATTGATGATAATTCTAGTATTGAATTTGTAAATGGTCATTATAAAAAAATAGCAGCTTCTGATATTAACAAATATGAATTTAATTTTAAAGATATAATTAGTAATAATGAAAAGAAAAAATATTCATCAATATTAAACCCTATAACACTTATTATAAAAGGATTTACTAAAGTATTAGATTTTCCATTTATCAAAAAAATATTGCTTTTAGGATTCTTTATATCAGCATTATTTATTACATATTCAGTATCAAGTGTAATGGGATCACTCCAAATAAAAGATGAAAAATTTGTTAAAACAAATAGAAATTATTTATTCATTACATCAAAAAAAATTGATATTAATAAATATAATGTTTTAGAACAAAATCCTAATATAAACTATATTATTCCAGGTAATTCTAATGTATCATTTAATATTAAATTTAATGATTATTATCAATCAAACAGTTTTACAGGATCTTTAGTTGGTTCTTTATCCGATATTAATATGCTTACTAAAAAAGATATTAAATATGGAAGAATGCCCGCTAATGACTATGAAATAATAGTAGATAAAATGGTTTTAGAAAATCAACTTAAAAACAATCCTCAATTTATGAACATTGGTATTTTTAAATCTTTAGATTTTATTGATAGAACTGTTCAAATACCAAATATGTCTGACTTTAAAATAGTTGGTATTACTGATAAAATTAGTCCAAGTATCTATACATCAAAGAATCAATTTTTAAATATTATTTATAATAAAGAAGAAAAAGATAATTTTGATAACGGTGAAGTATTAAAAGAAAAAAACGTATCTGATGTAAATCTATATTTAGATAAGATTATCCATAGAGAAGGTAGAATGCCCGTTAATGATTATGAGATTATTGTAAATCTCTCTAATAAAGAACAAATGCCTATTAATAAACCTATTAGCACTAAAGTTAATGGTGTTAATCTTGTTGTAGTAGGTTATTATACAAGTATCTATAATATAACTAGTAATCTATCAAATGCTAACACTTGTAAATATGAATTACTTAATACAAGTTCACATATAATAGTTTATCCAAAAGATAAAGATAAAGTCTTAGATGAACTTACAAAAGAAAAATATAATATTATTGATACTTATGAAAAAGATAGACAAACTTATGTAGACGCCAAAAAGGAAGGTACAAAAGGAACACTTATAGTATCAAGTATAGCTGTATTAATTTCCTTAGTAGAAATTCTATTAATGGTAAGATCATCATTCTTGTCAAGAATTAAAGAAATTGGTATATATAGAGCCATAGGAGTTAAGAAAATAGACATTTACAAAATGTTTTTCGGAGAAATATTTGCAATTACAACACTTGCAAGTTTACCAGGAATTATTTTAATGTCTTATATCTTAAAAACTCTTTCAACAATAAGTTTTATGCAAGAGTATTTCTTTATAAATACACCAATAATAATATTAACAATATTATTTGTATATTGCTTTAACCTGATTGTTGGATTAATACCAGTATTTAATGTAATAAGAAAAAGACCTGCTGAAATATTAGCAAGAACAGATGTTGAATAAGAGCAAATTTGCTCTTTTTTCTTGTATTAAAATTAATATTAATTCCATATTAATAATGGTGATAAAATGAAAAAAACAATTATTCTTTTATTGTTACTTTTATCTTGTTTTTTTCTTAATTCTAATGAAGAAGTAATACCTGTTATTAGTAGTGGTAATTTTGAATATTATAAGACTTTAGAAATCCCTAATCTTACCTTAGATAATCTAATAGAAAAAAAGAAAGATTTTATAGTAACCGAAGTAATACCCTATATAAACCCAGTTTACCATACAGAAATATCAATAAAATTTGAAAACACCGATCAAGTAAAAGAAGCTTATTTAAACTTCTTATTAGAGCAAGATTGGATAAGCGAGTATTATAAATACAAAACATACCCGATTAAAATAATAAAAATTAAAGGATATTTTTTAAACAATCAACAAGCAACAATTAATGAAAATTACTAAATTTTGTTGTATATTTAACATTTTATAGTATAATGATTATAGGTGAAGTTTATGAGTATAATATGGGGATTAATCGCAGTATTTCTTTTAATAGTAGAATTTATGACTATTAAAATTGTTTATATATGGTTTAGTGCAAGTGCACTTATATCTTTAATACTTTCTCTTTTTAATGATATCTTTTTTCTTCAATTTATTTTATTTATTATATTAGGAACAGTATTTAATATTTATTTTAGAGATAAATTAGTAGAGTTTTTAAAATTAAAGGCAATTATAACAGATGCTGATAAAATAATTGGAAAAGAAGCTATTGTAACTAAGGAAATTAAAGAAAACTGTTATGGAGAAGTAACTGTTTCAAAAAAGAAATGGGCAGCTTATTCAGAAGAACATTTAGTAAAAGGTGTAAAGGCTACAGTTGAAGCAATTGAAGGCGTAAGACTTAAAGTAAGAAAAAAATAAAAGAAGGTTTTTTAAAAACCTTTTTTATATGTTTGTAAATAATAAAAAATTGTTGTATAATCATTATAGGTGATATAGTGTATAGAAATATAAAAGATGTAAAATTAAATTACATAAATTATGGTAATAAAGAAAAAGAAACTTTAGTTTTCTTACATGGTTGGGGTCAAAATATCGATATGATGAAACCTATAGCAGATCCTTTCAGTAAGGATTTTAATATAATTATTATTGATCTTCCAGGTCATGGCTCAAGTAGTGAACCAAATTATGCATGGCAGTTTAGTGAATTTATAGATTGTGTACACATTTTACTTGAAGAATTGAAAGTGGTGAATCCAACTTTAATAGGTCATTCTTTTGGTGGTAAAATAGCCCTTTATTATGCTTCCATTTATAAAGTTAATAAACTTATATTATTTGGTAGTCCCTATAAAAAAGGCATCCAAAAGATATCCCTTAAAACAAAAATTTTAAAACAAATGAAAAAAGTTCCAGTCGTTAATAAATTAGAAGGATTTGCTAAAAAACACATGGGTTCGACAGACTATCGAAATGCATCAGAAATAATGAGAGAAATACTTGTTAATCATGTAAATTTAGATATAACAGACTTAGTTAAAAAAATAAAAGCAAGTACTTTAATAGTGTGGGGTACTGAAGATGACGCTGTGCCCATTGAAGACGCAAGAGAACTAGAAAGCCTTATTAAAAACAGTGGACTAGTTGTTTACGAAGGATGTACACATTATGCATATTTAGAGCGATTAAATCAAACAATAAATGTTATGAGAAGTTTTTTAGAAAGTAGGTAAATATATGACATTATTATTTTTAGTAGCAATCGTACCATGTTTTATTTATTACATTATGAAAGGTAATAAATCATTACATATGCTTCAACAAAATTGGTACAATGAAGGGAATAGATACATTAGATGGATGCTTCAAAACAAGTATAAAGTATTAATCGATGTAGATATGTTCTTTATAATATTCGTTACCGCTATGTTCTTTGCTAAGAACGCAACATTTGTCTTATTTATAGTATTTTACTGTATTTTAGCACTTATGTTCTTAGAAAGAAAAAAGAAAGAACAAATCAAAAAACCACTAGCAATTACAAAAAGAGTTAAAAGAATAATTATAACTGAAATATTATTATTTATTATTCCAGCCAGCATTATGGCATACTTTGTAAATGTTGAAAATTTATGGCTATTTTTAACTATTTTAGGAGCTTTCCCATATTTAAGTTATATAATAGTTTATATTGCAAGCACAATTAATAAACCACTTGAAAAAATGATTTACAATAATTTTATGAAACAAGCAAAAAAGAAACTAAAAGAAATGAGTTCTTTAAATGTTGTTGGAATAACAGGTTCTTATGGTAAGACAAGTTCAAAGAATATTTTAAATGATATTTTAAGTATCAAATATAATGTTTGTCCATCACCAAAAAATTATAATACCCCAAATGGATTAATGATTACAATAAATAATCATTTAGATAAATTTTCAGATATTTTAATAGCAGAAATGGGTGCCTTTAAGATGGGTGAAATTAAAGAATTATGTGACTTTGTTCATCCAAAACATGGAATATTAACAAAGATTGGCACAGCTCACATGGAAAGTTTTGGTTCTCAAGAAAATATTATTAATGGTAAATTTGAACTTATCGAAAACCTACCAAAAAATGGTGTTGGAATCTTAAACTGTGATGACGAGTTACAAGTAAATTATAAAATTAAAAATAAATGTAAAATTCTTTGGGTTGGAATCGACAACAAAAAAGCTGATGTTGTAGCAACAAACATAAATCAATCATATAAAGGATTAACTTTTGATGTTGAATTTAGAAATATAGGCGACAAGAAAAAATATAAATGTGAAACAAAATTATTAGGTACTGCTAACGTTTACAATATATTAGCGGGTTTAGCTTTAGGAAGTCACTTAGAAATACCTATTGATCAACTAATAATGAGTGTAAAGAAGATAAAATCAATTGAGCACCGTTTAGAACTTAAAAAATATGGGGATATTAATTTAATAGATGACGCATATAATTCAAACCCAGTAGGTTCTAAAATGGCTTTAGATGTTCTTAATTTAATGCCAGGAAAGAAAATTATTGTTACTCCTGGAATGATAGAACTAGGAGAAGACCAATATAAATTAAATAATATATTTGGAAAACAAATTGCAAAAGTTTGTGATGCTGTTATTTTAGTAGGAGAAGAACAAACAAAACCAATTCTAGATGGTTTAAAAGAAGAAAAATTTAAAGAAAAAAATATTTATATAATAAATGATGTTAAAACGGCTTTTAAACTTATGCAAGAATTAAAAGAAAAAACGACGTATGTTTTATTAGAAAATGATCTACCAGACATTTTCAATGAGAAATAATAGGAGGTAAGTATGAAAATTAAATTAGGAGTTTTATTCGGAGGAGTTTCAGTAGAACATGAAATTAGTATTATTTCAGCTGTTCAAGCTATGCAAAGCATTGATACCGAAAAATATGATATAGTACCAATTTACATGACAAAAGATCGTGTTTGGTATACTGGGAAAATGTTAATGGATATAGAAGTTTATAAAGACTTCAATAATCTAAAAAAATATGCAACAAAGGTTACTATGTATAAAAAGGATGAAGGATTTTACTTACAATCAATGGGATTTTTCAAACGTTTAGTAACTGAAATAGATGTAGTATTTCCAATTGTTCATGGTGCAAATGTTGAAGATGGGACAATAGCAGGTTACCTTGATACAATAGGTGTTCCTTATGTAGGAAGTAGAGTATTAGGAAGTGCTTTAGGGCAAGATAAAATTATTATGAAGCAAGTATTCAATGCTTGTAATTTGCCTACTGTTCCATATACTTGGTGTTATGACTGTGACTACATGAATAATCCAGAAAAAATAGTTAAAGAAATTAAAAAACTTGGTTTCCCAGTAATAGTAAAACCAGCATCACTTGGAAGTAGTGTTGGAATTAAAGTTGTTAAAAAAGAAGAAGAACTTGATGACGCAATAATGGACGCTATTACTTATGATACAAGAATATGTATTGAAAAGATGATTCCTAACCTAGTAGAAGTAAATTGTAGTGTAATAGGGAATTATGAATACCAACAAGCATCAGTACTAGAAGAAGTTATGGCAAGTAAAGAATTTTTAACTTTCAATGACAAGTACTTAGGAAACTCCAAAAAAACTGGACCTTCAAAAGGTATGGTATCAACTTCAAGAATTGTACCCGCAAGAATTGATAAAAAACAAACTGAAGAAGTAAAAAATTTAGCAATTCAAGCCTTCAAAGCTTTATCATTATCAGGAATATGTCGTATAGACTTCTTAATAGATAAAAAAGAAGGAAAAGTTTATATAAATGAACCAAATACAATTCCTGGTTCCTTATCATATTATTTATGGGAACCATCAGGCAAAAAATATCCTGAATTATTAAATGAAGCAATTGAAATAGCAATAAAAGACTATAAAAATAGAAATAAAAAAGTATTTACATTTGAAACAAATGTCCTTTCAAATTTCTCTGGTTCAAAAGGATCTAAAGGAATTAAAGGCAAATTTTAAAGAAGAAGAGTAATCTTCTTTTTTTTAATGCTAATTTATGTTAAAATATACTTATATGACAAGAAAAGGATGGAGATAACATGTTTGAAAGTTTAGGAGATAGACTACAAAATGCTATAGATAAAATAAAAGGATATGGTCGCATTAGTGAAGATAATATAAGTGAAGTAGTAAGAGAAATTAGACTTGCACTTCTCGAAGCTGATGTAAATTATATAGTAGTAAAAGACTTTATTAATACTGTAAAAGAGAAAGCCCTTGGAAATGAAGTTGCAAAAAGCCTTAAACCAGGAGAAGTTTTTGTTAAAATATTAAAAGACGAGTTAGTAAAGCTATTAGGAACAGAACAGTCTGAGATATATTTAAACGGTAATCCTAGTATATGTATGATGGTTGGACTACAAGGTAGTGGAAAAACAACTACTGCCGGCAAATTAAGCCTAATGCTTAGAAAAAAGCATAATAAGAAAACACTTTTAATAGCGTGTGATGTTTACCGTCCAGCAGCAATAGATCAGTTAAAGCAAATAGGGCGTGAACTTAATGTTGAAGTGTATAGTGATGGTTTAAATAACCCAGTTGAAATCGCTAGTAACGGTCTTATATACGCAAAAGAAAACGGATTTAATTATGTAATAATTGATACAGCCGGAAGACTTCATATAGACACAGAACTAATGGAAGAATTAAAAAATATTAATCAAAAAGTTAAACCTAATGAAATACTACTTGTAGTAGATTCAATGACAGGTCAAGACGCTATAAATGTTATTAATGGATTTAATGAAAGTCTTCCACTAACAGGAGCAGTTTTGACAAAATTAGATGGAGACACAAGAGGTGGAGCAGCCTTATCTATTAGACACCTAACAAATATACCAATAAAATTTATTGGTGTATCTGAAAAAATGGATGGTTTAGAAGAGTTTTATCCAGATAGAATGGCTACAAGAATTCTTGGAATGGGTGACTTAATGAGTATGCTTGAAAAAGCCGAATCAGTAATTGATGAAAAAGAAGCTTTAGAAGCAACTAAAAAAATGCAAAATGGTAAATTTGATTTAGAAGATTTCTTATCACAATTTAAAGCAATAAAAAAAATGGGTCCATTAGAAAATATAATAAAAATGCTACCAAATGCCAAGAAAATGGGACTAACAGACGTAAAAGTAGATCCTAAAGACATGGCACATGTAGAAGCAATAATCCTTTCAATGACACCTTATGAAAGAAGACATCCAGACATTTTGAAAGCAACAAGAAAAGTAAGAATTGCGAATGGTTCAGGAAGATCAGTAGAAGAAGTAAATCGTCTTTTAAAACAATTTGAACAAATGAAATTAATGATGAAACAATTTAAAAACGGAAACTTTAAACTACCATTTTAAAAGGAGAATAATATGGATGTAAATAGTTTAATTCCTATAATTATAATTTCTTTATATATAGCAATAATATTTTTGATAGATAAATATAGAAATATTAAAATAAATGAAATAGAGAATAATATAAATATAGATATAAACAAGCAAGAACCAATAATAAATTTTTATTGTTACAATAATTTAAAAATAAAGAATTTATTTTGGTTGACATTTCTTGACTTAATTAATAAAAATTATTATAAATTAACAACTAAAGACGATGAAACTTATGTAGAATGGACAAAACAAAATATATTAAAATTTGATGAAATTAATTTAATAACATCTTATAAAATAGTAATTAAATATATAAATTGTTTGATATACAAAGAAACAGAATCATCAAAAATAAGTCTATCAAAACTAGATTATTTAGTTAAAACTGACTTTTCACTTTCTAATAATATAAATAGATTTAATGACGAGTTAATAAAAAATGTTAAAAAGATATATGGTAATATAGATAAGATATCAGATTATGTAATAGGGTTCTTTTTTGGAGTTCTTTATTTTATGCAAGTTTTGTTTTTTATAAGTAATAGTTTTAAATTTATAGAACTAATATTATTATCAATACCGTTGTCACTTGCTAATCTTTATCTTTCTTATAAATTAAAAAATAAAATTTATAATTATGACAAAAAGAAAACTATAAAAATTATTCTTATTTCTCTTTTTGTTTCTACTTTGTCTTGTATTCTATGGATAAATCTAAACAGTTTTAATTACATTATATTTCATGTTTTAATGGCTGTACTAACATTTATGTATCCATTGTTTTTATTCTTAAATATTTACTTTATAAATTCAAATAGATACTATAAGAATAAACTTCAAAGAGATGCAGTAAAAAAACTAGGAAACCTTAAAATGGCACTTATTAGTAATAATTTAGATAAAGAAAAAAATTATGTTTATGTGGTAGGATTTAAAATAAAACATAAATTTAAAAACAAATGTTTAAATGATATTATTAGTACTTTTAAAATATAAATTGGTATAATAAAATATTTTTTAACAGAGGAATCTACAATGTACTTTGATTATAATGATAAGAGATTCTTTATGATAAGTAATTTATTAGTTGTAGAAGTATTAAAAAATTAGAATTAAATAAGAAAAATAGTGGACACGAAGATAAAACCTACACTTTAATTTAAGTTTTTGTTTATATTATTAAATTTTGTCTTTGTAAATACAGGAAATGGATTTTATATAGACAAATACATAACCAAATTAAACTATCCTTACATATTATAAAGTAGGTAAGGGGGATTTTTATGTTTAATAGAAACTGCTGCATGAAACAAATGCCATGTTGCGAACAAAAACAATGTCCTGTTGTTGAACAAACAGTAACAAACTGTGTTGAAGAGAATATATACCATGAAGTAAATCAAGTATGCCCCTTTATGGTATACATAGGAAGAAAAAGATTATTTTGAGTACATAACCAAGACAAATTAATTTTGTCTTTTTTATTAGATAAATTATTACTATTAAAAGATTTCTAAGAATTTTCTAAAAAAAATAGCATTAGAATAGTTTAATCCTATTGAAAGACAAGAAAAATTCAAAGAAAATAATTTAGTTTTCGTTAACAATTATAAAGTTGCTTTTACCAATAATATTTCTAAAAGATGATTAAGACAATATGAAAGAAAACTTACTGATTCATTCCTATTTAAAAATGTAAATAGAAGAAAGATTACACTAATATCATCAGTTATCTTGAAACTTGTTATAGGAACGGAATAAATAAATATATGCCTGTAAACAATTAGTAGATTACAACTCATTCAGCGTAAATGAAATTTTCGATGTAAATAAAAATGTTAAGACTTCATAAAATTCTCGACTCTTTTTTCGTATTTGTCAGAATAATCCGTAAATAGTAATGTATAATAAGAAGAAAAAATAAATATATATGATATAATTAGTGTGCATATAAAAATGTAATATTTTTTAATGTTTTATCTTAAAGAATAGAGGTGTACTATGATAAAAGGGAAACCATTTGTAAAATGGGTAGGCGGAAAAAGACAAGTAATGCAAGAGCTTAAAAAGTATATTCCTGAATATTACAACACATATTACGAACCATTTGTAGGTGGTGGAGCATTATTGTTTGAATTATCTCCAAAGAATGCTGTAATTAATGATTATAATTCAGAATTAATTAATGTATACAACTGTGTTAAAGATGAAGAAAAATTCAAAAAAATGTGTAATGAATTAGATCATTATGAAGCAAAACATAATGAGGATTTTTATTTTCAAATAAGAAATAAAGATAGAGATAAAGTAAAATTTAAAAAAATTGTTGAATATAAAAGAGCAGCAAGAACTATATATCTAAATAAAACATGTTTTAACGGCTTATATAGAGTAAATAGTAAAAACGAATTCAATGTACCGTTTAATAAAAAAGAAAAGGTTAATACCTATGAAAAACAAAATATGGCTATTATTCATTCATATTTTAATTATAATAATATAAAAATGTTAAATGTTGATTTTGAGGATGCTGTTAAAGATGCCTTAGAATATGACTTGATTTATTTTGATCCTCCATATGATTCTGAAACATCTACATTTACAAGTTATACAGTAAATGGATTTGGAAAAGATGAACAAGTAAGATTAGCTAATTTATTTAAAGAATTAGATTCAAGAGGTTGTTATGTTATTTTATCAAATCATAATACTACTTTAATAAATGATTTATATAAAGATTTCAATATAAATGTTATTGAAGCCAAAAGAAATATAAATGCTAATGGTAAAAAAAGAGGAAAAGTTGAAGAAGTAATTATAACAAATTTTATTAATAAAAAAGGAATCGAAGAATAAACATAATAAATTATAAGTAAGGGGTGTAATATGACTAAGTTAAAATACTATTATGAAAATAATAATTTTAGTCTTATTCAGGGAGATTCTTTTAAAATACTTAAAAATTTAGATTCTAAAAGTGTTGATATGATCTTTGCTGACCCTCCATATTTTTTATCTGGAGATGGAATAACCTGTTCAGGTGGGAAAATGACAAGTGTTAAAAAAGGAGATTGGGATGAAAAAATCTCTTTTAAAGAAAAACACAAATTTAATAAAAAATGGATAAATTTATGTAAAGAAGTTTTAAAAGATGATGGTACCATTTGGATAAGTGGGACAATGCATAACATTTATTCTATTGGAATGGCTTTAGAAGAAGAAGGATTTAAAGTAATTAATAATATTACATGGAGAAAATTAAATCCTCCTCCTAATATTAGCTGTCGTACTTTTGTACATTCAACAGAGACAATATTATGGGCTAAAAAAGATATTAAAAATAACAAACATAAATTTAATTATTCCTGTATGAAAGAAATGAATGGTGGGAAACAAATGAAAGATGTTTGGGATACATCATTAACTAAGCCAAGTGAAAAGAAATGTGGAAAACATCCAACTCAAAAACCAATAGCATTATTAGAAAAAATAATACTATCGTCTACTAATGAAGGAGATTTAATTCTAGATCCTTTTAATGGTAGCGGTACCACAGGAATAGTAGCAAATAGATTAAATAGAAAATATATAGGAATTGAAAAAGAACAAGAGTATTTAAAATTAACTGTTAGGAGATATCAAAATAAAAATTAAAAATAGTACACAGTCTATT
>JAVWBB010000006.1:0-6339 GCA_036649735.1 Bacilli bacterium | reverse complement strand
GTAATTTATCAGAAAATGATATTATAGTAAAATATAAAGAAAAAGGAAAAGAACTAGAACCCCAAA
Organism: Bacilli bacterium; assembly: GCA_036649735.1. Classification (GTDB taxonomy): domain Bacteria; phylum Bacillota_I; class Bacilli_A; order RF39; family UBA660; genus JAVWBB01. The sequence goes on along the minus strand of JAVWBB010000006.1, from coordinate 6,273 downwards.
ACATATACATTGGGTAACAGATATTTTAATGAAATTGCAAGTTAATGAAATATTAACAAAAGAATTCTTAAAGGAAATACAAAAAGACTGGAATGAAGCAACGCCATTAATAAATAATAATTTAAAAAGTATTAAAACAATAATAGATGATAGTAATGTTAAATTAAATAAATTTGAAGAATTTAATGATTACGGAGAATATGATTTTGATTTTTTATATGTTTTACATAAATTATTAATGGTTCAAGAAAAAAATATAGAAGATGCATATATGTTTGGTGATATTATTAAGAAATTGTTGGAAGATGACATTGATATATTTTCAATTATGTCTTCGGCAGGATTCACAGGGAGGTAAATATGACAAGAGATTTTAATGAATGGTTAAATAATTTTAAACAAAGTATTTCAGATTATAGTTATTATGTTAATTTTGAAAAAATATATAGAAACGTAGATAATATAAAAATAGAATTAAATATTCTTAATTCTTTAATTGGTAGTAAGAATATTGAGGAAGAATTCAAAAATATATTAATAAAATATCCAGATACATTAAAATGTATTCCAATTTTATTAGCTGTAAGATCTAATGAGATATTTATTAAAGATGAATTTGATGAATACTTATTCAAATTTACTAAAATGATTTATTCTATAGATGATTATGTAAAATTTATGACTGAAACAGGTTTGTTTGATTTATTATCAAATCACATTATAAATAATTTATATGATTATGTATTAGGTATAGAAGTAGGCTTAGATTCTAATGGTAGAAAAAATCGTGGTGGACATCTAATGGAAGATTTAGTTGAAGGATACATTATAAAAGCCGGGTATGAAAAGAATGTTAATTATTTTAAAGAGATGTATTTAAAAGACGTTGAAAAAAGATGGAATTTAGATTTGTCAGAAATGTCTGGTAATAACATTTCTACTAAAAGATTTGATTTTGTTATAAAAACTGATAATCAAGTTTATGTAATTGAAACAAACTTTTATTCAGGTGGTGGTTCTAAACTAAATGAAACTGCAAGAAGTTATAAAATGCTAGCAAAAGAATCTAAAAAAGTTGAAGGTGTAACTTTTATTTGGTTTACTGATGGAAAAGGATGGAATAGTGCAAGAAAAAATCTAGAAGAAACATTTAATGAATTAGGAACTTTATATTCAATAAGCGATTTAGATGATGGAATTTTAAATACTTTAGAATAAAGTAATAATTAAATCAAATAATTATTTCTTAAAGTAATTAAAAAAATATATATATATAAATAAAACTTTTATAATACAAATAAGAAAATTTTTAGGACAACTTAAGAATTTTTTTGTCATGGAATAAATGGCATAATATTGTAATAATTGTCTTAACAATGATTTTTGTAATGAAAGAGGGTAAACATTATGACATATACATATGTTCCGTATGAAATATATCAAGCCAAACAATTAACTGCAGAAGAAAAATAAATAACTAAAACAATAATATAATAGATAACCCATTAATTAAGTTTTTTAGATGATGAATCATATTTAGATAAAATATTAAATATATATAACTATGAATGAATATAAAATAAATATAATATATAATCCAAATGGATTAAATATAAATGATATTATTGTTTCAGCAATAGTAAAAGATTTAAAAAACAATTGTACATTAAATAAAAATAAAATATTATCAAATTATAACTATTTTCTAACTCGTGAAGAGGTGAAAAAAAATGAGTATAGAAAATAAGAATTATAAAGTCGGCTTGTATATAAGATTATCAAGAGAAGATGATGATAAAACACAAGAAAGTGAGAGCATAAAAAATCAAAGAAGTTTATTATTACAATATGTAAAAGAAAATAATTTAACATTAGTTGATATTTATATTGATGATGGATTTAGTGGTACCAATTTTGATAGACCAGATTTTAATAGAATGATTAGAGATATTGAGCTAAATAGAATTAATATGATTATTACAAAAGATATGTCTAGACTTGGAAGAGATTATATAGGAACAGGAAACCTAATAGAAAAATACTTTCCAGAACATGGTGTAAGATATATTGCAGTTACTGATAATATAGATACATTTTTAGATAGTACTAATAATGATATTGCACCATTTAGAGCAATAATGAACGATATGTATGCTAAAGATATTTCAAAAAAAATTAAATCTAGTATTAAAGCAAAACAAAAAGAAGGTAAGTGGGTAAGCGGAAGAACACCTTTTGGTTATATGCACGATAAGAAAGATAAAAACAAACTTGTAATTAGTGAAGAACAAGCAAAAGTTGTAAGAAGAATATATGACCTTTGTTTAAATGGGTTATCATTTTATAAAATAGCATTAGTATTATCAAATGAAAAAGTAAAATCTCCAGCTCAGTATTATGATTTTAAATGGAATAATACTTATAATGCTTCATATGGAATGTGGAATGCTAAAACTATTAGTGATATATTAAAAAGCGAAATATATACAGGTGATCTAATACAGAACAAAAGAAGTAAAGTAAATTATAAAGTTAAAAAAATAGTTAAGAATAGTCCTAAAGATTATATTATTAGTAAAAATACTCATGAAGCAATAATTGATAAAAATACATTTCAAGAAGTACAGAAAAAAATTCCTAAAAATGTAGGAAGACATGAAAAAAAAGAAGAACACTTGTTAGATGCATTATTATATTGTGGAGATTGTGGACATAGAATATCTATTAGATCTAGAAGAAAAGTAGATAATAATTGTTATACTATTTGTAATTATTATAGAACTTATATGAAATATCATGTATGTACAACACATTCCAATAATTATGATATTTTAGAAAAAGTAATAATAGATAAACTTAAAGGTGAATGTCTTGATTATGTTGATAGAAAATCCATTAAAAGAAGAATTATCGAAGAATCCAAACATGATAATAAGATAAGTATTAAAAGTGAATTAGAAACCTTAAAAAAGGAAATAAAAGTTATTAATGATAATTTAGACTTTATCTATATTGATAAGTTAAATAAAAATATATCAAACGAACAATATGATAGGGTAAGAGTAAAACTTGAAAATGATATAAACACTAAACAAAAAAGAATTGATGAACTTGAATCAAATTTGAATGAAAATATTGATAATGATAATAGTCAAAAAGTAATAGAAAAATATATTGATGAATGTTTATCTATGAAAAATCCATCAAGAGAATTAATAGTAAATTTAATTGATAAGATAATAATTTATAGTGATAAAAAAATAGACATTAAATTGCCATTTAATAATTTTTTTTAAAAAATAAGTAATTTAATTCATGCATAAATATCATTTATATATACTATTTAAAATTTATATTGGACTATAAAACTAATTTATGATAGAATAAAATTAATTTTGGAGGTTATATATAGAAAATATAAATTTAGTTTTGGATAAACTTTTTAAAGAAAAAATAGTAAGAATGGTTGAAATTTTTCAAATAAGAAATAAAAAAGTATACTAAATTTACTAATCGTAATAAAGCAACATTAACATTTAAACAAGATTGTTTCGATGTTGTATACTGTAGTAATACATTACATCATATACCAAATAAATATACGCTTTTTAACATGATTAATTCCATGTTAGAAATTGGAAAGAAAATTGTAATTGTAGAAATTGAGGATCCTAAAAAAAAAGGAGGGTTTCCATATTTATTAAATAAATACTGGTATATTAAATTTTTACATGATGTTGGTGGTGCATATTTGTCAGAAAATGAATTTAAACTTATTTTAAATAATAATCTTAAAAACAAAGCAATTATAAAATTTGATAATTTTAAAAATATTACTGGTAATTATATGATTGCTGAAATATCGAAGGAGGAAAAGTAGATGAGCAAAAGAATAGAAATAGAACAAAAGTTTTACTTAGAGAGTGGAGAAAAATTTATAGAAATTATAGATGCTAATAAATTTGTATTAAAAGAAAATAATACAGAAGTAGATGAATATTTTACTGATATTAATAGTCTATATATTAAAAATAGAACTTGCTTAAGAATACGAAAAACAAATGATGAAATAATGGAATTAACATTTAAAGGTAAATCATTAGAATTTAATAATTTTTATGCTAAAACAGAGAATAATGTTGATATTAATATAAGTGAATATGAAAGTTTAGTAAGCATGCTTAAATCAATTGGATATTTAAGTTATACAATAGTTGATAAAAAAAGATATACTTATTCAAAAACAATAGATGATATAGAATACAATATTATGATAGATAATATAAAAGGCGTTGGTGACTTTGTAGAATTTGAAGTTCTATCTAACGATGAATATGCAGATGTAAATGATTTAAAAAATAAATTAAATGACTTCATGAAAATATTTGAAGAAATAAAATTTCAAAAAGCAAATCTACCATATAGAGATTTTGTAGCACAAAAACTATATTCTAATATTTCATGTTCGGATAATATTGAATGTTTAATGTTAGATTTAGATGGAACACTTATAGATAGTGAAAAAGTGTTTTATACAAGTTTTAGAGATATTTTAAAAAATGAATATAACATAGAAATAAATATAAATGATTATGTTGAAAATGAATTAAATGCTGATACAATGTTATTAAAAAAATTAAAGGAATCTAAAAAATTATCAGAAAATATTGATGATAAAGAGGTAATGGAAAAAATATATAATGATTACAAATTGAAATTTGAAAAATTAATTACATCAGTTGATTCTATTATTAATTTTGAATTACTAAAAAAAATTAAAGAAAAAAATATTAAATTAGCTTTAATAACAACTTCTAAAAATGATTATATTGATATTCTTAAAAAGAATTTAAACATTGATAAAATATTTGATTGTATAATTTCAAGAGAAAATGTTACTAAATTAAAACCTTCTAATGAAATATATATAAAAGCCTTAAATGAACTCAATATAAAAGCAGAGAACTGTATTGCATTTGAAGATTCTAAAAAAGGAATTGAATCTGCTATTAATGCTAATATAAATGCAATTCATATCAATGGTTATAATTTAGCAAATTATAAACTAACTAATACATATTCAATAGATTATATTCAAAGAGTACTTCTAATTCTTTTAAACAATATTAAATAATGAATTATTTAAACAATAATTTTGATTTCAATAAATATAAAGCATTTTATACTGTGATAAAAACTGGTAGTTTCTCGAAAGCTGGTAAAGTATTAAATGTATCACAACCCTCTATAAGTTATGCTATAAAAGAATTAGAAAAAGAATATAATTGCGTTTTATTAAATAGAAATAATAGAAGTATAGAATTAACAGAAAAAGGTCAAAAGTTAAAATGTTTTGTTGAGAATATTTTTAATAATTTAGAAATGTCTTATAAATATTTATTAGAAAGTTCTAACATAATAAATGGAAGTATCAGAATCGGAATATTTTCACATATTTCCACTTTGTTTATTCCTAATTTGATTAAAGAATTTACAAAAGAATATCCTGATGTCGATTTTGATATATATAGCTCTACCTCTAATATATTAAAAGAAAAATTTAAAAACAATGAATTAGATATATTAATCCTTCATTATCCTATTTTTTTAGATGATGATAAATACAATGAACAAGTATTATATGAGTTTGAATCTACATTTTTTTGTAATGATAAATTTAATAAAATACTAAATAATAAAAATAATAAAATAGAAGAGCTACCATTAATATTACCAACAAAAGGTTATTTTACTAGTGATATGCTTGATAAAATCTTTAAATATAATAATATATATTTAAAATCTAATATTCATGTTTATACCACAGAATTAATGATAGAAATGGTTAAAAAAGGATTAGGAATAGGTTGGGGAATAAAAAATAACATTGTTGATGAAATAAATGAAAAAAAGTTATTTCCAGTTTCATTAAATATTGATTTGCCAAAAATCAAATATAGTATTGCATATAAAAAAAATGATTCATTAACATTAAATACGTTTATAAAATATATAATAAATAACAAAGATAAAATAATAAAAAAATAAAATTTTAAAAATTATTACATGGAAATATGCCATAAAGGGGCAAAGTCATATTATACCAATGCATACACATGTTATAAAAAGACATATTTACAATCACACATATACACCACAATATTCTTGCTCAGAAGAATGTCAAATGGTTAACAACGATACAGGATGTCCTAAATTTATGAACAGATAATATTATCTGTTTTTTTATATTGTTAAATCATGATATTTGAAATT
>JAVWBB010000005.1:0-30262 GCA_036649735.1 Bacilli bacterium | reverse complement strand
TATTTGTTGTAAAGCCATTTTTTTTGATTGTTTTAAAAGAAAATTTAATATATAATTAATAGTAGAGGTGTAACATGCAAGAATTAAACATACCAAATCATGTAGGAATTATTATGGATGGGAATGGTCGTTGGGCTAAAGAAAAAGGACTACCTAGAAGTATGGGACATAAAGCAGGGTCAGAAAATTTAAAAGATTTAATTAAACATATTTTTAATAAAGGAATTAATACCCTAAGCGTATTTGCTTTTGCTACAGATAACTTTAAAAGAAGTAAAGATGAAGTAGATTATTTAATGAATTTATTTGTTTATATGTTTGAACATGATTTTAATGAATTAAAAAAAGAAGATATTAAAGTAGTATTTTCAGGTAGACGTGATAAACTAAATGATAGTGTATTAAAAGCTATGGATACGATTAGTTTAGAAACTATAAATAAGAAAAAGAAAATATTAAATATTTGTCTTAATTATGATGGGCAAGATGAAATTGTCGATGCTGCTAAAAGAATTAGTGAATTAGTAATAAATAAAGACATAAATTTAAAAGATATTAATAAAGATTTAGTTGCTTGTAATATGTATCAGTATTTAGAACCATTAGACTTTGTCATTAGGACTAGTGGAGAATATAGAACTAGTAATTTTATGATATGGCAAGCAAGTTATGCAGAATATTATTTTCCTAAAACTTATTTTCCAGATTTTAATGAAAAAGAATTTGATAAAGCATTAATAGATTATACTAAAAGAAGTAGAAGATTTGGAGGTATAAAGAATGAAAACTAGGATATTAAGTGCCTTAGCATTATTAATTATATTTATTCCTTTAATAATAATTGGTGAATTGCCATTTGCAATTTTAATACTCATCTGTGGAATATTAGGTTTAAGAGAATTAATTATTTTAAAAAACGCTAAGAAGAATATTCCTTTAATTTTAGAAATATTAGCATATTTAATAACAACCTTTCTCATTATGAATAATTATGGAGAAAAAGAGTTATTTTTCTTATTAGATTATCGTATAGTAGCATTTGCAGTGTTTTTCTTTATATCACCAATTGTGTTTATTAACGATAAAGAAAGATATAATATTAATGATGCTCTTTACTTAATTGGGTCTATATTATTTATAGGGTTATCGTTTAATTTAATTATTTTAATTAGAAATTATAGTTTGCTATATATAATATATTTATTTTTAATAACTTGTTTAACTGATGTATTTGCATTGTTAACGGGAATTTATATTGGCAAACATAAGTTATGTGAAAAAATATCGCCTAAAAAAACAATAGAGGGTTTAGTTGGTGGGGTAATAATGGCAGTAGTCATTGGTTCTATCTTTTATCACGATGCAATTGATCCTAATATAAATATATTTGTAATTATGTTTATAAGCATGGTATTATCTTTGATTGGTCAAGTAGGAGATTTATGCTTTTCAGCGATTAAAAGATATTATAATAAAAAGGATTTTTCTAATTTAATACCTGGACATGGAGGTATTTTAGATCGCTTTGATAGTATTATATTTGTTGTTTTAGCATTCACATTATTAATAGTGTTGCTGTAAGAAAGGGAGAAATATTTATATGATGACATTAATTTATTTTATTTTAATTTTAGGAATTATAGTTTTAGTTCATGAAACGGGGCATTTTATTTTTGCTAAGTTATGTGGAATATATGTTTATGAATTCTCAATTGGGATGGGGCCTAAAATATTTAGTTTTAAAGGTAAGAATGGAGAAACTAGTTATTCTATTAGAGCAATTCCTTTAGGAGGATTTGTTCAATTAGCGGGTGAAGAAGTAGAAGTAGATACTAAAATTCCAAAAGATAGACGTCTTCAAGCAAAACCCATTTGGCAAAGATTTTTAACGATGTTTTTTGGAGCTGGTTTTAACTTTATATTTGCATTTATCTTGATTTTATTAATGAGTATTTTTGTTGGATCATACGATTATACAGCAAGAATTACTAAAGTAGAACCTAATTATCCAATTGCTAATGCAGGAATAAAAAATGGGGATATAGTTAAAAAAATTGATAATCATAAAGTAACAAGTTCTTTTGATATTAATATGTATTTATCTCTTGCTAAACCTGGAAAAACTATTCCTTTTGAAATAGAAAGAGATAAAAAAATAACTAAGTATGATATAAAACCAGTTAAAGAAAAAGTTGATGGAGAAACTAGATATAGATTTGGTTTAGAATTTAAACAAGAAAAAACAACAGGAATTGGCAATGCAATAAAATCAAGTTTTGTAAAAATGAGAGCATTATTTAAGCAAATGTTTGTAGTTGTTAAAAACTTATTTATGGGGCAAATAGGGATATCTAATTTAAGTGGACCAGTGGGAATATATTCAATTGTAGGAGCATCAAGTAAAGCTGGGCTTTCTGGAATACTTGATTTAATTGCTTACTTAAGTATAAATGTTGGATTTATTAACTTATTACCAATACCTGCTTTTGATGGAGGAAGAATATTATTCTTACTTATTGAAAAGATAAAAGGTAAACCAGTTAAGCCAGAGCTAGAAAATACAATTCATTCGATAGGATTCTTATTGTTAATTGGGCTTTTATTATTTATTACAATAAATGATATCATAAAATTATTTTAAAAAAGGAGGACTATGAAAAATTCTATTAAAGGTAATATTATTGCCATTTGTTTAATTATTTTCTTATCAACATTTATAATATTACCACCTACTATTAGAGCTTTCTTACCTAAAGAAGAAACAACTGTTCCAACAACTAAAGTAAAGATGTTAAAATGCAGTAAAGAAGTTGATAATCTAGTTATTAATATTAATACCTTATATACAAATGATACTATAACTAAGACTAATATATTATTTACTTTAAAAGAAGAAGTAATTGATGAAGAAAATAAAAAAGAACCAATTACAATTGATAAATTAGAAAATGAAGAGTTATTATTATTAAAAAAAGATCCAAATATAAAATTAGAATATAAAGATAATACTATTAAAACTACTTTATTATACACAAATACATTTAGTGAAGATGTTACTTCTAAATATAAACAAAACTATTTTAATTTAAAAGAACATTTTACAGATTATCAGTATTTATGTACAACTGTTAAATAAAGAAAAAGAGAGTAAAAAAGTAAGGCCATGAAAACCATTATTCAAATAGATGCACATTTTTATAAATAAGAATAAATTAATAAAGATAATTAACCTTTGGGCGATTAGCTGTGATTATGATAGCGCTAACTTAAGTTACGGTAGCCGCCCAGTTTTCTTCTTTACAGAAACCATGACTATTTCCAGTGGGAACGGTACTCTGGATTGTCCATACATACTAGGATAATAAAAAGGTAAGCAAAAGAAGTAATACTTTGCTATTTAAATTTTAAGCGTTCTAGGAAGGACTTTTAAAATTTAAATAGATGGCGGTCATCTTTGAGATAATGATTAAAATAAACTGATAAATTATCAATTTTCAACATTGAAAAGTTATCAGTTTTTATATTACTTTTTATAGTTATCTAGTTACTTTTATTATGCAATAAAAACATATTAGCATATCTTATATTAGAGGTGATAGATATGGATATATTAGTTACAAAAGAATTACTTGATTTATTAATGATTAGTATTACTTTTTCAATAATTTTAATGGCTATTATACAAAAAATTAAAAAATTAACATTTATTAATAAATATTATCAAGTATGGTTATTAAACTTAATCTTATCTTTTATAATTGGGTTGCCATTTTCAATGTATTTTTATAATTTAAATATATATCAGGGAATATGGATTAGCATATTTGCTTTTATTGGAGCTCCAACATTATACGAAGCTTTAAAGAAACAAAATCTTATTAATTATAAACCGAGTAGTATGAATCCAAATACTGTTTCTATTTCTAGTGAAAATGAGATAAAGAGGGATAAAATATGAATTATTTAGGGGCTAATAGATATGTTTCACAAGACTTTGTTACTCATGGAAAAACAGCTGAAGATTATTCTGGTGATTTTTTATCGGATATTTATATAAACGGAACGGCTAAAGTAATTAGAGTAGTAAATAGTTATAAATCCCATGAAGATTCTATTAATTATGGTGATTTTGGTAATAATCGTTTAGCGTGGCGCGATGGTAATTATTATAATTGTATTTCCATAACAGGCAAAACAATAAGATTTCCAGAAGATGAATTAGGTGGAAACTGTGTTATTGTCGAAGGATACGTTGATAATGAATATCGTAGTTTTGGAATGTATCATATGGATAGTGTCTTTGTTAATGTTGGCGATATTGTAAACAGCACGACACTACTTGGAAAACAAGGTAATACAGGCTTAGTTGCTAGTGGTAAATCAAGAGAAGATGTTACTTATGGGACACATATTCATATGGAAGTAAAAGATAGTGAAGGCAGATTTTTAAATCCTAGGGAATATGCTACTTTTTTAAAACAAATTAATTATACATCAGGAAGTAATGAAAAAAATGAATCAGTTTTACAATGTGAAATACTAGTTAATAGTATAAACATAAGAGAATCTGCTAGTGCATCTTCAAATATAATAGGGAAAGTATATTTAAATGATTTATACACAATATTAGAAACTGTTGAAGATAGTGATTATTACTGGTATAAAATAAAAAATAAATTTGAGGTAGTTGGTTATATTGCTAATAGCAAAATAGATAATTGGATGAAATTATATGAACCAATTCCTTTAGTTGAAGAAATACCAGATCAGCCTTTAGAGAATAAAGAAATATTAATATTTGAATGCATAAAAGATGATACTTATTATTTAAAACTTTATGCCGGTGAGAAATTATATATTAAAAAATAAATTATGACTACTCTAAATTTAGGGTAGTTTTTGTTTGATAATAAAGTATTAGTATTATATAATAATATTGGACAGTAAATATATTAATTATGAGGTGTAAAGTGGGAAAAAAGAAAAACAAAAAAGACGATAAAAATAAGAAATTTGAATACAGTAATGAATTATATGGGGTAGTATTGATACTTGCTTCTATCTTAGGAATGGGTGGATATGGACCAGTTGGAGATTTAATTAAGTCTTTTACTGTTTTTTTAGTCGGTGGATATTATGCTTTTCTTATAATTGCAATGTTTTTACTTGGATTTTATATTATTTTAAAAAGACAATTTCCTAACCTTATTTCAACTAAATTAATAGGCTTATATATATTTATTATAGGAACACTTGCTTTATCGCATTTAAGTTATGTAAAGTTAAATGATGGTAATTTTATTTTAATTATGCAAGAGACAATTAATGATTTAATGGGTTCATTTAAACAAATTATGGATAACGCTAGTAACGTTAAAATAATGGGTGGAGGAGTACTCGGAGCTGTTTTTGCTGGAGGCTTTAATTACTTATTTGATTATAATGGAACAAGAATTATAGGTATTGTTTTAATAGTAGCGGGAATTGTAATGTTTACTGGTATATCTATTTTTGATGTAATAAGAAATACATTTAATAAGGGTAAAGGATTATTTAAAAAAGGAAAAGAATTAGCAAATAATGATGATAAAATAACGAGTAGCGTTGTCGTTAATAATGCGATTGCTAGTGATGATAAAATTAAAATATCAGATATATCAGAGTTAACTAAGATACCTTTAAAAACTCCTGTAGAGGGTGAGGTACCAATAGATTTAGAAAGTCATCGCCCTTATACTTATAAATTACCAAGTTTAAATATATTAAAACAACCAGTAAAAAGTAAAAATAATATCAATGCAGCATCAGTAGAGGCAAACATTGTTACCTTAGAAAGAGTTTTAAAAGATTTTGATATTATCGCTAAGGTAGTAGAAGTAAATATAGGACCAACTGTAACGCAATATGAACTTGAATTACATGCTGGGACAAAAGTAAATAAATTATTGGGAATACATCGTGAAATATCTTTAGCACTTGCTAAAAAAGATGTTCGTATTCAAGCTCCAATACCTGGAAAATCAACAGTAGGAATTGAACTTCCAAATGAAGTAACTGCAATGGTTTCTCTTCGTGAGATTTTAGAAACTATTCCTGAGAACAAAAAAAATAGCAAATTATTAGTTGCTTTAGGGAAGAATATCATGGGAAATACTATTTATGCTGAAATAGATAAAACACCGCATTTATTAGTAGCCGGTGCGACGGGTTCTGGGAAGTCTGTTTGTATAAACGGAATGATTGCATCTATTTTAATGCGTACCACTCCAGAAGAAGTAAGGCTTGTATTAGTTGACCCTAAGAAAGTTGAATTAAGTGTTTATAATGGCTGTCCTCATTTATTGGCACCAGTTGTAACAGATCCTAAAAAAGCTTCACTCGCACTTTTAAAGATTGTAAATGAAATGGAAAAAAGATATGAAATATTTAGCGATAAGAGTGTTAAAAATATTGCTGGATATAATGAAATGATTGATAAAAAGAATCAAAACTTAGCAAATGATGATAAATTAAAAAGAATGCCTTATATTGTTGTTATTGTCGATGAACTTGCTGATTTAATGCTAGTAGCGTCTAAAGAAGTTGAAGATTCTATTATGCGTATTACTCAAATGGCAAGAGCGGCAGGGATTCATTTAATTATTGCTACTCAAAGACCATCAACGGATGTTATTACAGGCTTAATTAAAGCAAACATTCCTTCCCGCATATCTTTTGCTGTTAGTAGTAGTATTGATTCTCGAACAATTTTAGATATGATGGGTGCTGAAAAATTACTTGGTAAAGGAGATATGCTATTCTTGCCAATGGGGGAAAGTGCACCACTTAGAATTCAAGGGGCTTTTGTTTCAGATGAAGAAATTAAAAGAATTGTTGATTATACAATTAGTCAACAAAAGGCTGAATACGATGAACAATTAATTAATTTAAATGCTACACCAAAAGAAATAAATGAAGATTATGGTGAAAAAGAAGAATATGATGATCCACTATATAATGAAATAGTTGAGTTTGTTATTACAACCGGAAAAGCAAGTGCGTCACTTATTCAAAGAAAATATCGATTAGGGTATAATCGTGCGGCAAGAATTGTCGACTTGCTCGAAGAAAGAGGCATTGTAGGGCCATCTAATGGTAGTAAGCCAAGAGATGTCTTAATCCAATTAGACAAAGAAGAAGAATAGAAAGAAATTATTTAAATATAATTATTAGAGGAAATCATGAATAAATTATTTTTACTTTTAAAGGGATTTTTAATAGGAGTTGCCAATATTATACCAGGAGTTAGTGGAGGAACTTTAGCAATTACATTAGGAATTTACGAAAAATTAATTGATATAGTTGTCCACCCTTTTAAAAATTTAAAAGAAAATATTAAATTTTTAATTCCTATTGGATTAGGAGCCGTATTTGCAATTTTACTACTTAGTAATATTATAAATTATTGTTTAGATAATTATAATATGGCGACAACCTTTTTCTTTGTTGGGTTAATATTAGGTGGAGTTCCGGTTATATTTAATAAAATTAAAAGCCATATAAAGTCACCTAGCAACGTTTCTATATTTTTATTAACATTTATTCTAGTTATTTTATTTTCAGTATTAAACGCTGGAAATAACACTGTTAGTTTTACTAATATGAATTTAATTTCGTATTTACTATTATTTTTAGTAGGAGTAATTGCAGCAGCAACAATGGTTATTCCTGGTATCAGTGGTTCTTTTGTCTTAATGTTATTAGGTTATTATAATAGTATTATAGAAACAATAAGTGATTTATCAAAGTTTCAAAATATAATAAGTAATATGTTAATTTTAATTCCTTTTGGAATAGGGGTTATAGTAGGGATAGTTTTAATATCAAAGATTATCGAATATTTATTAAAAAGATTTAATATTAAAACATATTTTGCCATTTTTGGCTTTGTGTTATCTTCAATGGTTGGAATTATTATTAAAATTAGTGACTTTTCTTTTAGTTTTAGTAGTATTTTATTAAGTTTAGTGACTTTAGTAATAGGAACATTAATAACTACTAAGTTAGGAGAAATGAAATGATTGATATAATTGAAACTATAATTTTAGGAATTGTTCAAGGAATAGGGGAGTTTTTACCTATTTCATCATCTGCACACTTAATAATTTTTCGCGATGTTTTTAATATAGGTAGTTTTATTACCGCAAATAAAGAATTATCTTTTGATATTGCCTTACATTTTGGGACCTTAATGGCAATTGGCCTTTACTTTTTTAAAGATTTTATTAATATGATTATAAAAGGCTTTACAAAGGGCGTAAAAGACGATGAAGGTAAAATATTTTGGTATTTAATTGTGGCAACTATTCCAGCGGCGATAGCGGGATTATTATTTGAAGATGTAATTGATAAAGTTATTCGTGGTAATCTTGTTGTGATTGCCCTTGCTTTAATGTTTATTGGTATTTTAATATATTATGTTGATAAATTAGCTAAAACAACAAAATCAATTAAAACTATGAATTTAAAAGATGCAATATTCATTGGATGTAGTCAAGTTTTCGCACTTATTCCCGGTTTTTCAAGAAGTGGGACAACTATTATGGCTAGTCGAATAAGAGGTTTAGATAAAGAAAGTAGTGCTAAATTTTCATTCTTTCTAAGTGCTCCAGTTGTATGTGGTGCCGTAGTACTACAATTATTAGATAAAAATACAATTTCTATAATAATAGGTAATTTAAATTTATTTGTTATTGGAATTATTTCATCATTTATATCAGGTCTTTTATGCATATCATTTTTACTTAAATATTTAAAAAATCATGACTTTAAAATATTTATGTGGTATCGCATTATTTTAGCAATAATAATATTAGGAACATTAGTTTTTTAAAATGAATTAAAGAGATGGAATTATAATGACATCTTTTTATTAACTATAGAATTATTAAAATAAATTTGTTATAATTAAAGAGTAGTAAACAAGGAGGTTTATAAATGACAATACATATAGAAGCCAAAAAAGAAGATATTGCTAAAACCGTTATTATGCCCGGAGACCCTTTAAGAGCTAAATATATTGCCCAGAAATATTTAACTGATTATAAATTAATTAATAGTGTAAGAAATATATTAGGGTATACTGGTTACTTTAATAATAAACGAGTAACTGTATTTGCTAGTGGAATGGGGATTCCAAGTATAGGAATATATGCTTATGAATTGTATACCTATTATGATGTTGAAACAATTATTCGCGTTGGTTCTTGTGGAAGTTTTACGAGTGAATTAAAACTATTGGATACAGTTTTAGTCGACAATAGTTATAGCGATTCTAATTTTAATTTATTATTTGCAAAAGATGAGTCTAAATTATTACCATCAAGCGTAGATTTAACTAATGAATTAGAAATAATTGCTAATACTATAAAAGTAGATGTTAAAAGATGCAATATAGTAACAAGTGATTGCTTTGATCATTATATTGATTGGGAGACATTTTATAACAATATTCCCAAAGAGTATAATGTTAAATGTGCTGAAATGGAAGCCTTTGGTTTGTTTTCTTTAGCTAAACATTTAAACAAATCAAGTGCCTGTCTACTTACAGTCGTTGACTCACATAAAGATTTGAATATCGTATCTTCAATTGATCGACAAACTTCATTAGATAACATGATATTAATTGCATTAAATGCTGTAAAATAAGGAGAGAACATGAAATATTTAGATATTGCAATGCCTAATTATAATTTACATTTAATTAAAACAGATAAATTTAGAGTCATTACACTAAGAGTTGTCTATACTGCTTTAATTAGTAAAGAAGAAGTCATAAAGAGGAACTTTTTAACGGATTTATTAGTTCAATCAACTAAAAAATATCCTTCTAAAAGGGAATTAGGACTTAAATCACAAGATTTATATGCAGTATCAATTTCTACACATAATAATCGCCTTGGTAAATATTATAATAGTAATTTTATAATGACGGCATTAAATGAAAAATACACAGAAAAAGGTAATATTGAAGAGTGCTTTAAATTGTTAAATGAAATATTGTATAATCCCGATGTTAAAGATAATAAATTTAATGAAAATAGTTTTCAAATAGTATATAAAAATATTGAAGCAGAAATTAAATCAATTAAAGAACAACCTAAAAAGTATGCAAATGCTAAAATGATGGAAATAATGGGTAAAGATGAACCATACGCTATTAAAACTTATGGTGAACTAGCAGAACTTAAAAAATTGACGCCTGAAAATATGTATGAATTTTATCTAAATAATTTAAATTGTTTAAAAGATATATACATATTAGGTGATTTTGATATTGATAAAATGAAATTGTTAGTAGATAAATACTTTGCTGTTAACAAAAAAATAGTTTTAGAAAAATTATTTATAGAACACAAAGAATCTAATAAATTGGATATATATAAGGAACAAGATAATAATAATCAATCAAAATTGGCTATTGGTTGTAAAATATATGATTTGACTTATAAAGAAAGAGAATATGTTTTACCCTTATATAATATGATATTAGGTGGAGGAGCCGATTCTAAATTTTTCCGTAACATTAGAGAAAAACACTCATTATGTTATTATATAAATTCTAGATGTAATAAAGTAGATAACATAATGGCTATAACATCAGGGATTAGTTTAGAAAATTATGATAAGGTGTTTTCTTTAATAAAAAAAGAAATGAATAATATGTTAGTAGGAGAAATAACTAACGAAGAATTAAACAATGCTAAAAACATTTTTATGTCTTTATTAGATGAAATATTTGATGCCCCTCAATCGATAATTGAGGCCCATTACGCTACGGTTTTATTAGATAGCCAAGATATTGAAACAAGAAAAAAGGAATTAAATAATGTAACTAAAGAAGATATTATGAAAGTATCAGCTAAAATTAAAATAGATACAGTATTTTTATTAGAAGGGATAAGCAATGAAAAAGATTGAAATAAGTAATGTTGATCAAAATGTTTATTATAAAAAATTAGATAATGGCTTTGAAATTTATTTTTTACCTTTTCCTAGTAAAAATGGATATAGTGTGGTTTTAGAAACTAAATTTGGATCAATAGATACAGAATTTAATAACATCAAAGTTCCATCAGGAATAGCCCATTTTTTAGAACACAAAATGTTTGCCCAAGAAAGTGGGAAAGATCCCTTTAGTTATTATTCAAAAACAGGAACTAATTGTAATGCTTCAACTGGTTATAAAAGCACAGCTTATACAATTAATGGCAATAAAAACATTGAAACTAATATTGAATATTTACTTAATTATGTGTATGCCCCATATTTTACAGATGAAAATGTAGAAAAAGAAAAAGGTATTATTTGTGAAGAATTACTAATGTATGAAGATATGCCAGATCGTGTTTTAATTGATTTAATGTATTCTAGTGTTTTTGCCTTATATAAAGTAAGAGAAAACGTTGGAGGAACAGTTGAAAGCGTTAAAAAGACAACTAAAGAAGATTTATATAATTGCTATAATGTTTTTTATCAACCTTCAAATATGTTTATCATGGTAAGCGGTAATTTTGATATGGACAAAGTTTTAAAAGTGATTGAAAATAATAAATTATTGAATGAGGCAATTAGTAATAAACCAATAAATAGAAAAGAATATGATGAACCAGTTAAAGTTTATGAAAAAGAAAAAGAAGTTAAATTAAAAGTAGAATTATCAAAATTAGCGTATACAATTAAAATAAAACATAATTTAAATAATGCCGATGAGATATTTGAATTTGACCTTTATTTAGCCTTATTTTTAAGTATTATGTTTGGAACATCTTCTAAATTTAGAGAAAAGGTCCGTAATGAAAACTTAATGACTAGTTTTTATGCTAGTAGAAGTTTATATAAAGATTTCTTCGTTTTAGAATTTATTGCTGAAAGTCATAACCCTAAAAAATTTATATCATATTTAAAAAAGGCTATAAGCAAAATAGATGTAAGCGAAGAAGAGATTGAAAGAACTAAGAAAGTATGGATATCTTCAGAAGTAATGATTGCTGATAATTATGAAGCATCCCTTGAAAATATTGCTTATGATATAACTGAATATGGGAAAATGTTTCCTAATAAATGTGAAATATATAAAAATTTAAATCTTTATAAGTTTAAAGAGATAATGAGTAAAATAGATTTTAATAACAGTGCTTGTGTTATTGTCAATAAAAAGGATGAATAAATCCAAATATAAGTTAATTATCATATATTTTGTTTGCAAATAACGTAAATATATGATATTATTTTAATGTTTGAAGCTTACTTTGCTTGAAACCGCATTAAAAAGGTTATAAAGATTTATAAATCTACCTTAAGAGCGTGACAGAAAATAATGTAAGGAGGAAAAATATGAATGCAGTAATTAAAACCGGTGGTAAACAATACTATGTAACTGAAGGAAGTATTATTTATGTTGAAAAACTAGATACTTTAGAAGGTGAAAAAGTAATATTTGATGAAGTATTAATGTGTAATGGCCAAATTGGTAATCCATTTGTTAATGCAAAAGTTGAAGGTGTTGTTGTTAAACATGGTTTACAAAAGAAAATTAAGATTTTTACTTATAAATCAAAAGATCGCGCTAATCGTAAACATCGTGGGCATAGACAACCATATACTAAAGTAGAAATCAAAGAAATTAGAAACTAAAAAATGATAAAGATAAATATATTAAATGATGAAAAGTTTATATCTAGTATAGAAATAATTGGTCATGCTAATTATGATGTTAAAGGTAAAGATATTGTTTGTAGTAGTGTTAGTAGTATTGCTATTACAACTATAAATGGAATATTATCAATAAACAATAGTTATTTAAAATATATAAGCAAAGATGATTTATTAAAAATAGAAGTTTTAGTTAAAGATGAGATAGTTAATAAATTAATGCTTAATATGATTAATTTATTAAAAGAATTAGAACAAGATTATCCCAAAAACATTAAAATAAAGGAAGGTGAAAACACATGAATTTTATAAAATTAAATATTCAATTATTTGCCCATCATAAAGGACAAGGTTCTACATCAAATGGACGTGATTCAGCAGGACGTAGATTAGGCGCTAAAGCATCTGATGGAGAAACTATTACAGCTGGTTCTATTATATATAGACAAAGAGGAACAAAAATACATCCAGGAATTAATGTAAAAAAAGGAAACGATGATACTCTTTATACAACTGTAACTGGAGTCGTTAAATACGAAGCAAAAGGTAAAGATAAAAAACAAGTTAGTGTTTATTAATAAGCACTAGCTTTTTCTATGTTTATAATTAAGCCCATTAAAATCATTAAAGTTAAAATATTAGTCCCCCCATAACTAATAAAAGGAAGAGGAATACCCGTAATAGGAAGAAGTCCCATTGTCATGGCAATATTTTGAATTTGAGGAAATAAAATAGCGACAAAACTGCCAATTACGATAATTTTATTTGTTAATTTTTTATTATTAAGAGCAACACTAAGTAATTTTAAATCAAATAGTAAAATTAAAATTAAAAACAAACCACTTCCAATAAGCCCAAAATTAGAGGCTAAAACGCTAAATATAAAATCAGTAGAAGATTCAATTAAATAAATAGGATTATGCATATAACCATGTCCAAACAAGTAACTAGAGCCAATAGCAACTAAAGAATTTTCTAATTGCATACCACTTTTATTTTGCCAAGAAATAATTCTTTCAATTCGATAAATTATGTCAGAACTAAAAATATTAATTAAAAGATTTTTATTAAATAAATATAAAGATATAAATATTATAAATATAGTAAATATGCTAATACAACTAGTTATAATAATTTTTTTATTTAAACCACTTATTAATAGACTACTTAAAAGAATTAAAAAGTAAATTATAACATTCCCTGTATCAGGCTCTAAAAATACTAAAATACTAGGTATTAATACAACTAAAAAAGTTTTTTTAATTAAAATCAAATCACTTTGATCACCATTTTCTTTATGTTTAGTAATGATGTTAGCAAGCATTAAAATAATAGCTATTTTCATTAACTCACTTGGTTGAAAAGAAAAAGGCCCAATCATTAGCCAACATCTTGAGCCATTTATGACAGGGGCAAATACTAAAGTAATTAATAATAATATATTGATAAATATATAAAAATAAACAGTAAAATTAAGAATATATTTATTTTTTAAATACATGATAATAAAAATGATTATAAATCCTAATAAGTAATATAATAATTGCTTTAAATATATATATTTAAAAACTTCATCTAAATAAATTGTTGATGAATAAATCATTAAGATACTTATAATCATAAATATTATTATAAATATAAAGATACTAGATATTTTTTTCAATTTCATCACCTAATTTATTTTGGCATGAAAAAGTAATTTTATGTTAAAAACAAAATAACTATTTCTTTTTTTTACTATATAATATATAATTAGTAAAGGTGATAAGAATGGAATATTTAATAATACTAGTTGTCCTGTTAGTAATATTACTAGCAATACTAAAAGCTAATAAAAAAGATGCACATTTACAAGTTAATAAATTAGTAGAATATTTAGGTGGTAAAGATAACATTGTTGCAAGTGAATTAAATCTATCAAGGTTTAAAGTTGTTCTTCGTGACATTGAAAAAGCAGATAAAACGGCTATTACAAATTTAGGGGCAAAAGGGATTGTCGAAATAGATAATCAATTAAAAATTATCTTAGGTCCTAATTCTAAACAACTAAAAAAGTATATTATTGACATAAAATAACAAATATATACATATTAAGACACAATTCGACAAAAAACGACAAATTAATATCATATAATTATCTTGAAAGAAGGTATATATGATTTTTTTTGATACAATTTTAATAAATATTATTTATATATTATTCCCCATTACTTTATATATATTATATAGAGCTTATTGTATAAATACTAATGAGCCTAAAAAAGAAATGTTTTTAGACATTGCGCTTCTTTTTTCAACTTATTTATTAATTAAATATAGTGATGGTATAAAATATAGTTTAATTTTTTTAGAAATACCTTTATTAATTAGTTATTTAAAAAACAAACCTATTTTAGCAATTGGTTTATCTGTTATCAATATTATAACTTATTGTTTGCTATTTAATTATAACTATTATTTATTATTTTTAGAGTATACATTATATTTCTTTTTATATACTTTTTTTAGTCGAAAGAAAGATAAAGATTTAAAATTTATTAATACGTTTACTTTAATTAAAACTTTTATTTTATCACTACAAATATTTTTATTCATGGGAAGTGATAAATTATTTATTAACAATTTTTTGACTATTTTAATTAGTGTTGTTATCTTTTATGTAAGCAGTAATTTAATTGTTTATTACATAAGAAAAACTAGTAATATAGTTAAACTAAATAATATTACAAAAGAATTAGAAAAAGAAAAGACTTTACGAAATTCTTTATTCAAAATAACCCATGAAATAAAAAATCCAATTGCGGTATGTAAAGGTTATTTAGATATGATGGATTTAAATAATATAGAAAAAACTGCTAAATATTTAAAAATAATTAGAGGAGAAATAGCAAGGACTATTGTTTTAATGGATGATTACATGGAGTATAACCATATTAAATTAAATTTAGATATGTTAGATATTAATATGCTTTTAGAAGACGTTATTGACTCTATGGAATCATTATTCTGTAGTAATAAATTACAAGAAAATATTAGTATATTAGATGAAGAAGTATATATATCAGGTGATTATAATCGTTTAAAACAAGTATTTGTCAATGTTATTAAAAATAGTATTGAGGCTAAACAAGCAGATCGTAATTTAACATTGGATATTAGTAGTAAGATAGAAAATAATAATATTGTTATTAAAATTAAAGATAATGGGGTAGGAATAGATATTAAGCAATTAGAAAGAGTGGGAGAATTATTTTACACAACTAAAACAAAAGGAAATGGTTTTGGAGTTTCTCTTTCTAAAGAAATTATTAAATTGCATGAAGGGACTATTACGTATGATTCAGTAGTAAATGAATATACAATTGTCACTATTACATTACCAATAGTTAAATTATAAAATAGTTCTTTTAAAAAAATTCTAAATCCTTTATAATAGTAATATAAGGTATTAGGATTGTATGCAAGAAATTTGAAAAAGAGGTATAATATGATAGGAAATATAATTGCCATAGAAAATAATATGATTAAAGTTAAATTAAGTATTGATATTAATAATCAGTCGAATTTAATTAATTTACATATTATTTTTATTGATGGAAAAAGAAAAGTTGTTGGAGAAATATTGGACATTAATAAAGATATTTTATCTTGTAATATATTAGGATATATTTTAGATGATAAGTTTACACCGGGAAGTAGTAAAAAGCCCTCTTTTAAAAGTCTTGTTAAATTAGTAGAAATGGATGAGTTAGAACTTATTTTAGGGAAACAAACTATTGATTCAAATACGAGTATTAATTTAGGGACATCAAGCATTTATCCTAATTATAAAGTAAATGTTAAAATAAATGATTTTTTTTCTAATCATTTTGCTGTCTTAGGAAATACAGGAAGTGGTAAATCTTTTACTGTTTCGCGAATTTTGCAAAATGTTTTTACAAGTAATAATTATGTACCTATAAATGCTAATATTATTATATTTGATGCTTATGGTGAATATAAGAATGCTTTTGCTAATTTTTCCAATATATCACCGATGTTAAATTATAAAACTTATACAACTAATACAATATATCCTAGTGATGAAATATTAAATATTCCTCTTTGGTTACTTGGAGTAGATGATATAGCACTTTTACTGGGCGCTAGTGAACATGCACAGTTAGCTATTATCGAAAAAGCTTTAAAACTGGTTCATATTCTTAACGATCAAAATGAATTTAGTATTGCTTATAAAAACGATATTATTGCTCAGACACTTCTTGATATATTGATGTCTGGAAAAGAATCAAATAAAATAAGAGATCAAATTACTGCTGTTTTGTCTAATTTTAATACTCCTAGTTTAAATTTAGAATCAATACTAGAACAACCAGGCTATTCTAGACCTTTAAAACAATGTATTTTTGTTGATAAAACTGGTAAGATGCAAGAAGTAGAATTAGTTGTAGATTATATTTCTAGTTTTATTAATTCTAATATTGAAATTACAGTTAATAATGATGTTGCATATACACTAACTGATTTAGAAAATGCTTTAGACTTTGCATTAATTTCAGAGGGGATTTTAAAAAGTGATAAAGTTTTTGATTATGCCAATATTTTAAGTGTTAGACTTCATACTTTAGTAAATAGCAAATATAGTAAATTTTTTGAAGGAAAAGAAATGATTACAAGAAAAAGTTATATAGAAAAATTAACACATACATTAGATGGTAAAAAAGTACAGATTATTAATTTTAATATTAATTATGTAGATGACACTATGGCTAAAACTATTGTTAAAATTATATCAAAGATGATTTTTGATTATACAATTAGTTTAGATACAAGAGCTAGCATCCCTTTTCATATACTTATTGAAGAAGCTCATCGATATGTTCAAAATGATAATGATAACTTCATATTAGGGTATAATATCTTTGATCGAATTACTAAAGAAGGAAGAAAATATGGAGTATTACTAGGGCTTATTACTCAAAGACCTTCAGAACTATCTGAAACATCAATTTCACAATGTTCTAATTTCTTAGTTCTTCGTACTCTTCATCCTAAAGATTTAGAATATATTAAAAATATGGTTCCTAATGTGAGTATGGATATAGTTAATAGTTTAAAGATATTAGAACCAGGTAATGTTATGGCTTTTGGCAATGCTTTTAGTGTTCCTATTAATATTAAAATAGAAAAACCTAATCCTGAACCTTTAAGTAATAATGCTAATATAGTAAATAGTTGGTTTTAAAATATTAGTTGGTAAATATAAAAATATATGGTAAAATTAAATTATAAAAATAGGAGGAATTAATGGCAATGAATAAATTTAAAAGTTTTTTTAATGGTAGTGATGAAAATGATAAAGATGTAGCAGTTGAAGAAAATTATTATAATGAAGATAAACAAAGTTTTTTAACTGAGGGTGGGAGTAAAATGATTTTACTAGAGCCCCGTGCTTATTCTGAATCACAAGCTATTGCAGATTATTTAAAAAGTCGTAATGCAGTAGTAGTTAATTTAAAAAGGGTAACTCCCGATCAAGCTAAAAGAATAGTAGATTTTTTAAGTGGAACATTATATGCAATTGGTGGTGATTTACAAAAATTAGGTGGAGGAATATTTTTATGTACTCCTAACAATGTTAATGTAGAAGGAAAAATGAGTGATGATTCAGATAAAGGATTAAAAGGGAAACCTAAGGATAAAGAAGATGAATTATATTTTTAAGAAATAGATGTAAATATGTTTAAATTAAATGATAAAGGATTTGTAGTTTTAACTATATTTTATGGAATATTAATATTTGCTAGGCTTTATAATATTTTTAATTGTCTTAACAATTTCTAGTAGTAAAAAAGATAGTGCCATTTTCAGTTGAAATGGTATTTTAAATAGCTATATGTAATAGGGTAATATACAAGGCAAATAAAATTAGAAAATATATTGATATTTATATTTTAAAAAAAGAAAAAAAGAGCATATTATAAATTATGCTTTAGTAGAAATAAAGAATGTAAATTTAAGTACATAAAAATAGTGTTTTTAAGCACTATTTTTAATATTATCTAATGAATCTAGCTCCTAATACAATAACTAATAGTATAAATAATACTAATACTATTGCATAGCTATTATTATTTGTTTGTCCACCACAACCACATCCATAGTTGTAATTAGGTTGTTGGCATCCACATGATGATCCTCCACCATAATAATACATATATGATAACCTCCTTTTCTTTTGTATCTACTATAGTGTACTCAAAGTAGGGGAAAAGTGTTATTACAAATGTCCATAAGAAAAAAACAATTAATCATATAATTGCTTTTTTAATAGTTCAATATTTTTAGTAATTAAAGTTATATAGTTTTCTTTATTATCTCTTTCTTCATCTGTAATACTTGTTAAGTCATTAATTATAATGTTTTCAATTTTAGTATCTTCAATAATAGAAGTACTATAATTATTTAATTTCTTATTATTAAGTGAATATAAATATTTAATTTCTTTATTATCAATCATTTCTTTAATATCATTTATTAATTTATCAGATACATTATTATTACGAGCATCAAGCGATATTACTTTTAAGCCATATTTTTCTAAAAATAATAAACTATCATCATTAACTAATATTGTTTTATTAGTAGCATTATTAATAGCAAGAATTATATTAGCATCTAAAACAGATATTTCTATTTTTAGTTTTTGATAATTATCTTCGATTTCTTCTTTTAAATACTTATTATTAATATATTCTTTTAAACCATTTTTAATGTTACTACTAATCATTAATAAGTGAGATGGATTTAACCATAAATCACTACCACCTGTACCTAATTCTGTAACCATTCCATAAGTAGCGTCTATTAATAAAATGTTTTTATTTTTCTTTAATAATTTAATAGCAATATCTTTATCATTATCGACACTTTTGTAAATAAATAAATCATTTTTACTAAAGTCTGTAATTTGTTTATCATTAAATTTATAAGTATTAACATCTACCGCATCAGGATATATTGATCTAACTGTAGAGTTTTTTCCATATAAGTAATTAGTAATATACTCTAGAGGATAAATAGTTGTAATAATATTAATATTTTCCATTTCATCTCTTTTAAAACATCCAGTAGTAATTAAGGTAACTAAAATAAGAATAGTAACTAATAGTTTCTTTTTCATTTTTTCCTTCTTTCTGGGACAGGATCATATCCGTAAGTACCCCAAGGGGAGCATTTAAATATTCTTTTAATAGATAAATAAGTACCATAAAATACACCAAATCTATTAATAGCCTCTATTGAATAGTTAGAACAAGTTGGAATATGTTTACAATAGTTATGCCAAGAACCTGGAATACTTTGATATATTTTAATAATGTATATTAATACTTTTTTCATATGTCTCCTATGTTATATTCTATCATTTAATTTCTTTAAGTTCAAGGTGGAATATATAATTATTATATGGTACAATATTTTTGGTGATATAAATGAAAGAATTATTTGATAAATTAGGAATAGAAATTAATAATATTAAACTATATAAGGCTGCTTTTTGTCATTCATCTTATGCTAATGAAGTAGGTAATATGGATGATTATGAGCGTTTAGAGTTTTTAGGAGATGCTGTTGTTGAACTGATTATCTCAGAATACTTATATAAAAACAATGATTGTTTAGAAGGAGAACTAACTAAACTTAGATCAAGATATGTATGTGAAAACGCTAATTACGAGTATGCTCTTTATTTGGGGCTTAATAATTTAATTAAAGTAGGAGTAGGTGAAGCTAAAGATAATGGTAAATATAAAAAAGCTATTGTTGCTGATGTGTTTGAAGCTTTAATGGGGGCGATTTACTTAGATTTAGGCTATGAAACAGTTAAAAGAGTAATACTAAGTATAATTGTTCCATTTATCTTAAATCCAACTGTAAACTTCTTTAATGACTATAAATCGGTATTACAAGAATATGTTCAAACAGAAGGAAAAAGTGTTCATTATGAATTAATTGATGAACGTGGTGCTCCTCATGATAAAACATTTGTAATGTCAGTAATGATTGACAATATTTGCTATGGTGAAGGAATAGGTAGTAGTAAAAAAGATGCAGAACAAGAAGCTGCTAAAACAGCGTTACAAAAAATGGCTAATTAAAGAAAGGAGTACAATAAATGAAGACTAATAAAAAATTAACTTATATAGAGTTGCAAAGATTAGAATTTAATAATGAATATAAAGAATTATTAAATTTTATATTAAATCATTATGGTAATAAAAGGAAATCAATTGCTTATGGTCCTACGGGGAAAAAAAGTTTAGTTTCATGCCCTACTGGAGATATTTCTATTAATAAAAAAATAAATATTGGATTATTGCAAGAAAGTGTTTATTATCAAGGAAGTAATTTGTATAAACAATTTCATAGGATAGTAAATCATTTACAACTTGAAGAAAAAGATTATTTAATATTAACGAAGAATATTCTTTTAACATCTAAATTAGATATAGTTGTTGATGCATTAGATCAAATTAAATTCCCTGATTATTTACGCAATTCATTATTAGATTATTCTTATTATTTAAGTAGATTTAATATACCACAATCATTTATTAATTCTAAAACATTAATTAAAGCATTTTTAACTAAAAAAGATAATTGAAAAATTATCTTTTTAATTCATTGTATATACTTTTTTATCATAAATATGTTGCATAGTATTAATATCTTCTAACTCTTGATTAGTTATTAAAAAGAAATTATATTCAAGTATATCTTTGCCCCCATTAATATCAATGGGATCATCCCAAGTTAAATCTAAATGCAACCAATTATTATTAATATTAACTAAATTCCAAACATGATTCTCACTAGATATCTTAATAACGGGAATTCCCAATTTATTTAATAAAATATAAGCTGAATCAGCATATCCTCCACAAATACCATATCCTTCAATTAAATTACCATAAGCTTTATCTGATTTATATTTAATCTCATTGTTATCTGCTCTTAGTGAATCATACTTAGAATTATTAATTATATAATCATGAATAGCTTTTACTTTTGTATTAATATCTTGCTTGTCATTAATAATATTTGTAATTATTTCATCAACTTTTATATTTATTGTATTAATTTCCTCTTTACTATATAGTTTATTAATAATAATATTTACTTTACCATTACTATCATATTTAGTTTCAATATTATGAAAATTATTATAGGGGTGAACATAATTATTAATATTAGATAAAGTTTTAATATCATTAGATATATTTTTAATATCATTTAAACAGTTTTTATAATCTTTGGGGCAATAAAAAGTAAATTTATTCATCCCACTATTTAAAACTGTAAAATAAATATTATAAATATCATGAATATTATCAGGACTAAAGTCTTTAGTCAACTGTACATACTTATAATTATCTGTTTTAGCATAAGCATTGTTAACAATACTAGTTGGTTCATTATTATTATCATCAAAGACACTTAATATCTCATTACGATATTGAAAAGACAAGCCCACGACTAATAATAAAAATCCGGTCATAATAATTTTCTTCATTGCTACACTCCTGATGTAATATTATCACAAAAAAAAAGGGTAATCAATTAAATTAATTACTAGCTTTATTTTTTGCTTTAGCTATTCTAGATTTATCTCTAGCTGCTTTATTTTTTTTAATCGTACCACTTGATGCTGCTTTATCAATTGCTTTAGTTGCTATTTTTAATTTGCTATCAAGATTTTCTTTGTTTCCTGATTTAACTTCTTTATCAAATTTCTTAATTGAATTTTTCATTTCAGAAGTAACTAAAGTATTAGTTTTAGCCTTTTTAAGACTAGTTTTTACTCTTTTAACTGCACTTTTAATATTTGGCATATTTCTCACCTCGCTTTTAATACATTTATCTTATCAAATATAAATTAAATATGCAAATAAATTATTAATTATTTGCACATACTAATACCAAGTAGGTGATTAATATTAAAAGAGAAGTTGATTTAAGTAAATATCTTATTCGAACAGATTTAGTTTTAGAAAGCATAAATCCGATTAAAATTAAATCTATTAAAAAACAATACAAAGATGTAAGCGTTGAAAGAATTATTATTGATAAAAAAGCGTCTCATATAATAAATAAAAAAGAAGGCAATTATACGACAATATCTTTTTTAGATATTACTGATATGACTAATTATAATAACGTTTTAAAAACTTTTATTACTGAATTAAAACTATATTTAAAAGATATTGACTGTTCATCGTGTTTAATAGTGGGACTAGGTAATAAATATTCTACCCCTGATGCGATTGGACCTAAAACATTAGATAATATTTTAGTAACAAGGCATATTTATCAAGTAACTAAAACTTTAGAAACAGGTTATACAATAACTTCTAAATTTACACCCGATGTAATGGCAAATACTGGTTATGAAACAAAAGACTTATTAAAAACTTTAATACTAAAAACTAAACCAACATTAGTTATTATAATTGATTCATTATGTGCATCTTCTTTACAAAGAATTAATAAAACTATTCAAATAAGCGATGCTGGAATAAACCCAGGTAGTGGTGTTGGTAATAATCGTGGTGAATTATCTAAAAAGACTTTAAAGACAAACGTTTTAGCGATTGGAGTTCCAACCGTAGTCTCATCTGTAACAATAGTTAAAGATACAATCAATTTAATGTTTGAAAAATTAAAACAAAACAAATTAAATAAAGAAGCCCTTTTTGGAATTATAGGAACTTTAAATGATGAAGAAATAAATAAATATTTAAAAGAAATATTAAATCCCATTAATTATAATTTAATAGTGTCACCTAAAGAAATAGATTTTCTAGTTGAAAGATTTGCTAATTTAATTAGTACGGGTATTAATATTTCTTTACATCCTAGTTATAAAAAATAATCTTTTTCATATAATCAAGAAAGGGAGACCATATGAAAAAAAGATTTAAATATAAGTATCAATATAAGTATAATTATAAAACATTTAAAATTGTTGTTAGTTTAATCTTAGTCCTTTTACTTTTAATTTTTATTATTAAAAGTATCTTCTTTTTTAATCATAAATTAAATAATAAATATTTTGTTGATAATTTATTAAGTTTTTCTAATAGTTATATAAAAAGAAGTAAACGAACAAAAATTAATCTAAATCTTTTATCTTTTAATAATCCTAATTCTTTAATAGGTATTAATTATAAAGGTTTAATAAAAGCCGAATCTTTTGAGTTAAAAGTAAATAAAGAAGAAGTAATTATTGATGAGAACAAGCCCTTAGTATTTATTTATTCAACACATTCTAGTGAAACTTATAAAAACAATAATAATAATCCTTATAATATTAAACCAACAGTAAGAATTCCTTCTTATATATTAAAAGAGCAATTAAATAAATTAAAAATAAAAGCTATTGTCGATGAAACTGATGTAGTAGGGGTATTAAACTCAAATGGTTGGAGTTATGATTTAAGTTATCAAGTAAGTAAAATGATAATTGAAGATGCTAAAAAGAAGTATCCAAGTGTTAAATATTTTATTGATATTCATCGTGATTCAGCGTTACTTAATACGACTAAAATTGTTATCAATAATAAAGAATATGCTCGTCTTTTATTTATTGTCGGAATGGAAAATAAAACTTATGTAGATAATTTGAATATGACACAGGATCTTAATAATTTGCTAAATAAAGATTATTTTAATATAACACGGGGTATTTATAAGAAATCAGGACCAGGGGTAAATGGAGTTTATAATCAAGATTTAAGTCCTAAAGCTATTTTACTTGAAGTAGGGGGAGTTGATAATACAATAGATCAAGTATATAATTCTATGGAAGTATTTGCTAAAATATATGGAAAATATATAATTGATAGAAAAGATAACATTTAAATAATTCTTTTAATTTAAAAAGAACATTTTAAAGTTCTTTTTTGTTTTAGTTATTTAGAAAAACTATTTAATTTTTTGTTTGTCTTTTAAAAAAATTATGATATACTTTTATAGTAGGGAGAGCGTAATATGGAAACTATTTTAAAACCATTTATATTTATATATCATATATTAATTAAATTAATTACTTTACCTAAAAATTTAATTAAAAAGTCATCTAAAGATGAAATCAAAAATACAAAAGTAGATAATGGCGTTTTAGCTCTAGAAAAAACAGAAGAAAAAAATCTTGATGAAATATTAATTACATTTAAATATATTGTAAAAAATAAGCAAGGTAAAGAAATCAAAGGGGTGTTTGATGCTAAAAATATTGGTGAAGCAAAAAACTTTTTAGTTGGAGAAGGTTATCAAGTATTGACAATTGTTCCTAGAGGATCACTTGAAATAGAACTGACATCGCCTAAATTAAGCAAAGCGGAAATTAGTTTTATGCTTACGCAATTAGCAACATATTTAAGAGCGGGTATTCCCTTAATAGATGCGATTAGAATTTTATCCAAACAAAGTGTTAAACCAGAAAAAAGGAAAATATATGACAAAATTGTTTTTGAGTTGTTAACGGGGCAAGGTTTTTCTAGGGCTTTAGAAAAGCAATCTAAAATATTTCCTAAATTATTAATTAATATGGTTAAAACAGCAGAGATGACAGGAGATTTACCAACTACTTTAGATGAAATGAGCGAATATTATAAATCAGCTGAAGAAACAAGAAAACAAATGGTATCCGCGATGATATATCCATCAGTAATATTTTTTGTTAGCATTTGTGTAGTTGCATTTGTTCTTATTTTCGTAGTACCTAACTTTGTAGGCATGTATGAACAAAATAATGCTGAACTTCCAGGTATAACAATCTTTGTTATAAATTTGAGCAACTTTTTAAAGTTTAATTATTTATATATAATTATTGCCCTTTTAGTTATATTATTTGTATATATGGGTTTATTTAAAAATATTAAATCTTTTAGGAAATTTATGCAAGCTGTTTATATGAAAACTCCAGTAATTGGTAATATTATTATTTATAATGAAGTAACAATGTTAACTAAAACTTTTGCTTCTTTGCTAAACCATAGTGTTTTTATTACTAATAGTATGGAAATGTTACTTAAGTTATCTGATAATGAGATATATAAAGATATTATTAGTAAAACATTAATAAATTTAGGTAAGGGTGGTAAAATAAGCGAAAGTTTTGAGGGAGAATGGGCTTTTCCAATTGTTGCCTATGAAATGTTGGTAACAGGAGAAAATACAGGGCAATTAGGAGTTATGATGGAATATGTAAGTAATTATTACCAGAGCTTACACAAAGAAGCAGTAACGAGAATTAAAAGTTTAATTGAACCAATTATGATAGCGTTTTTAGCAGTTACAGTAGGAGGAATTATTTTATCTATTATAATTCCAATGTTTGGAATATATAGTCAAATATAAGGGAGACAACGATGAAAATATTATATACAATTATTTTTCTTTTAATAGGGTTTGTATTAGGGTCATTTTATAACGTTTTAGGTATGAGAATACCTAAAAAAGAAAATTTTATTATTAGTCGAAGTAAATGTCCTAATTGTAAACACGAATTAAGATTTATAGAAATGATTCCTGTTTTATCTTATATATTTTTAAAAGGAAAATGCAAATATTGTAAACATAAAATAAGTGTTTTCTACCCAATTATAGAATTATTTACAGGTTTATTATTTGCTGTTAGTTTTTATTCATTTGGCTTTAGTTTAGAATTATTGTTAATACTTAGTACAGTCTCTTTTTTAATGATTGTTATTGTCAGTGATTTATTATATTTAATAATCCCCGATGGAATAATTATATTTTTTAGTCTATTAGTAATAATTATTAAAGCCTTTATAGTTAAATTTAATTTCTTATTAATAATTAAATTCTTAGGTAGTGGTTTTTTAATGTTTATGATAATGTATTTATTAATGAAATTAGGTGATTTTATTTTTAAAAAAGAATCATTAGGAGGAGCTGATGTAAAATTAATGTTTTATGTAGGAATGCTATTAGGGCCTATTTTAAGTATTTTTACTATATTTTTATCAGCATTAATAGCCCTTCCAATCGCATTGTTTTTATATTTTAAAAGTAAAGACAAAATTATTCCATATGGGCCATTTATTTTAATTGCTTTGTTACTAGTAATGTATTTTAAAATAGATCTTAATTTACTTAATAATTTATTATAGGAGGATACTAATGAATAAAAAAGGATTTACATTAATTGAATTATTGGCTGTTATTTCAATTTTGGGTATTTTAATGGTTATTGCTATTCCTAATGTTATTTCAATAATTGATAAGGGAAAGAAAGATACATTTATAAATGATGCTAAAAAATTTATTTCTTTAGCTGAATATGAGGTAGGAATAGATCCAAACAAAAAACCAGTAATATCAGGGCAATCTACAACTGTATTTTTACAATATGTTGATTATACGGATATATTGGATACCCCAGATGGAGATAAGTATGATATTGAAACTTCTAAAGTTATTGTTAAAAACAATGGAGGGGCTTTAAAATATTATGTGCTTTTAAAACCAAAAAAAGTTGATGGACGTGGAGTTGATTTAGCTGATTTAGAAATTTTAAATAGTAATGAACGATATAAATGTGTAAAAAATAGTAACCTAATAAGTGATGTAATTAATGCCAAATTATGTCAATAATCGTAAAAACTATCTTGATTTTAAACTATATATATGATAGGATTTGATTATAGAAAGAAAGTGGTTAACAAACAGTGTTGATTTTATGTTAGAAAATAGCAAAAGTTGAAATTACTAACAAAAATATAAAAGATATTTTAGAGGAGGAGAAAAATATGAAAAAATTAAACAAAAATGGGTTTACATTAATAGAATTGCTTGCTGTTATCGTTATTTTAGGAGTAGTTATGGGAATTGCAATACCATCTATTTCATCATTAATTAATAATACTAAAAAAGATGCTTATATTAGAACGTCTCAAGCATTTATTGGTGGGGTTAGAAATATGGCTATATCAGATGCGGATAATATGTTACCAGGATTAAGCCATAAATCTTATATTAGTTTGGAATTAGTAAAATTAGAAAAAGGCGGTAGAAAAAGTCCATTTGGTGGGGAAATAGATAAAGTTAATTCATATGTTGTAATTGAAGAAACAACTGGAAAAGTAGAAGACCCTACATATGTATATTCTATTGTAATTGCAGAAGAAACAGGAAAATATGGTATTAGTAATGCAACAAATCTTCCAGTACTAGAAACAGATTTAGATGATATAGCATCAGCAAGAAAATTAGTTAAATCCAAAGTTCCAGTAGTATTTCCAGCAGGAACTCCCGGAGATATCGTTTGTACTAAAACTTCTTGCACTACAAAATAAAAACTTTTTATAGTTTTTTTTAATAGGAGAATAAAAATATGTTATTAATAGGAAGCCACGTATCATTTAAAAAAGATACACAATTACTTGGAAGTGTTCAAGAGGCTATAGGTTATGGGGCAAATACTTTTATGTTTTATACAGGGGCTCCACAAAATACTATGAGATCTAATATTGATGATAACTTAACATTAGAAGGATTAAAATTACTTAAAGATAATAATATTGACTATGCAAAAGTAATTGTTCATGCTCCTTATATTGTTAATTTAGCTAATAAAAATAATTTTAATAATTATATTTTTTCTATTAACTTTTTAACAGAAGAAATTAGAAGATGTGAATTATTAGGAGTTAAATATTTAGTTCTACATCCAGGGAATTATTTAAATATTGATATAAACATTGCTATAAATAATATAAGTGATGCTTTAAACAAAATATTATTTAATTCTAAAGTAACTATACTATTAGAAACAATGGCCGGTAAAGGAACTGAAGTAGGAAGTAATTTTAAAGAAATAAAAGAGTTAATTAACAAAATCGAAAATAAAGACTTAATTGGAGTTTGTATGGATACATGTCATTTAAATGATAGTGGATATAACATTAGTAACTTTGATACTGTTCTAGATGAATTTGATGAAATAGTGGGTTTAAACTACTTAAAATGTATTCATATAAATGATTCTAAGAATGAAATAGGAATGAAAAAAGATCGACATGAAAATATTGGATATGGGTCAATTGGTTTTAATAATTTAATAAATATTATTTATAATAAAAGATTAACTAATATTCCTAAAATATTAGAAACTCCATATTACTTAGATAAAGCTCCATATAAAGAAGAAATAGAAATGATTAAAAATAAAGTATTTAAAGATTTTAAAAATTAGCGTTGACTTAAAGTAAAAATAATTATAAAATTATAGTAAGAATAGGTGGATAGTATGAATAAAAGATTAATAAGTGCCTTTGTAGGAATATTTTTAATTATAGCAGGAGTAATTGGGTTATCTTTAGCAATATATAATTATGTTGGAGGGGGAACTACAGAAAATGTGATTACTAGTGGGACTTTAAAAATGACTTTAACAGAAGGAGAAGGTATAAGCATTTTAAATGCTATACCAGTTTCAGATAGTAGTGGTTTATCGAATACACCATATACATTTAAATTAAAAAATACCGGGACTTTACCCGTAAAATTTACTGTTTCTTTAGTTGATGATATGGACACTATTAATGCTGATGGATGTAGTGCTAAATTATTAGATAAAAGCAATATTAAAATGAGTTTAAAAAAAGATTTAGTTTTTAATGGACCAGTATTATTAAATACTCTTATAAATAATGTTCTTGATGAAGGGATTTTAAATCCTAATGCAGAAATTAATTATGAATTAAGATTATGGATAGATGAAAATATTATGTTACAATCAATAACAACAAAGCATTATCACAGTAAATTAATTATTAATAATAAACAAACTAATCAATAAAGGAGACCATTATGAAAGAATTATTTACCAAAAAAAGAAATATTATAATTAGTATTGTATCAATATTAACAATGATTTTATTAATTGCTGGAGTGTCTTATGCATGGATTAATTTTAACTTATTTGGCAGTAAAAAGAATACAATTATAATTGGTTCTTTAACTATTATTTTAGATGATGCAACATCACAAGGAATAAATTTAACTAATGCTTATCCAATGAATCAAACTAATGGGATGAAAACTTCATCTTATACTTTTAAAATAACTAATACTGGATATAAAGCAAATTATATAATTAAATTAATAGATGATCCAAAAGAAGTAAATACTGCCCCTGATACAGTTATTAGGATGTATTTTAAAAAGAATAATGAAGTAGGATCTAATAGATTATTATCTGAGGGAACAAATAGGGTATTAGATAAAGGTGAAATATTAAAAGGTGAAACTAATAATTATGAATTAAAATTATGGGTTGATTATAAAGCTGGTAATGAAGTTCAAGGATGTAGTTTTAATGGGAAAATTAAAGTAGAAGTAAATCAAGCAGAAATGCAAGATATATTGTCAGAAGCAGTAGTAGCTAATTTAGGTGTAAATGGAACAGTTTATGAACCTGTAGTTGGTGGTACAAAATATATAAGGAGTGCGAAAGCAGACACTGCACCTAACTTAGTAA
>JAVWBB010000004.1:16735-31087 GCA_036649735.1 Bacilli bacterium | reverse complement strand
TTATATCACTTTTTATAATTTTTGTCAAATAAGAGTGCTTTTAACCATTAATTAGATAAATGTTAAAAACCAAATTAAAAGAATTTAGTTTTTATTTATTAATAAGAAATTCAGTAAAAAAAATTATAAAAAGCATTATTCCAAAATAAAACCCTTATAAAATAAGGGTTAAAAACATTTGGTGTCCTGGGAGAGATTCGAACCCCCGACCGATGCCTTAGAAGGGCATTGCTCTATCCAGCTGAGCTACCAGGACATTTCTTAAGTACATAAAGAATTATAGCTCATAACTGAATTTAATTCAAGAAAAAACTAAACTTTTATCAATATTAATTACTCCTTGTATATTTCTTAGAAAAATTCATCCCTTTTACTAGTAATAATACACTATCAACATCATAACTATTAAATACCGATTGCATTAATGTATATTCTACTTCTTCTTTAATATCAAATTTATTAGAAAATATCTTATCATTTAATTCTAATACAAAAATGCCTTCATCTATTTTATAACTATTTAACTTAATATTCTTATTTAAAAAACTCATTAAATTATTTTCATATATATAATTACTCGTTAAACTCTCGATAATTATTTCTATTTTATTGCGATCATCATTCATATATTTAGTTACTGGAACATAATAATTTTGATTATTTATCTTTGTAACATAGTATAAATCTGTTCGAATAATATCCTTATTATTACTTAAATTATATATCTTATTTATTCCATAACTTTTATTTAAAATAGGTGGCAAACTATTTTTTCCACTAGGAGTTTTTTCTAAAGTATTGCCTTCAACATAAATACTAAGTCCTTTTATATTTTTTATATTACATAAACTATATACTAAAGATTCAATTAAAGATTCTTCAATTTCTTCGCTAATATTTAATAGTTCTTTAGAAAAGTTAAGATGAATTATATTATTTCTAACATCAATACTTAATAATTTAGTCTCAACTGGTATAAGTCCTTTTAAATTATCTGGATTCTTTTTATTAGATATCATTAAATTACTAATTATACATTTTATTTTATCTACATCATTCATATTTTCAATTAGTATCTTATGTTCAACTAAAAAATTATCATCATTTAATAAATATATCTTATGATAAGTTTCTTTTTTTATAAATTCTATTTCTTTATTTGTATAAATAACATTAGTAGATATTTTATTAGGAATTATATATATAACTAAAGCTATAAAGACTGATAAAGTAGCCATAAATATTTTTCTTAATGCTTTTCTTTTTAACATAATTTCACCTAGTTAAATATATGAGCAATTATATTTATTAGCACAAAAAATCATACATTAAAGTACGATTTCTTTTAACCTTATTAACTCTACTACCGCACTACTTCGTCCTTTTACGCCTAATTTTTGCATTGTATTAGAGATATGATTTCTAACTGTTTTATCACTAATACCCAATATTAGGGAAATGTCTTTTGTTGTATTATTATTAATTAATAATTCAAATATTTCTCTTTCTCTTTTAGTAAGAAGTCCCTTGTTCATATTTCACACTCCTATTTAGTTAATACTCTTCTCAGTAGTATTGTATGAAACATTTATAATTTTGCTTATTTTATTTATTATTTTCTATATATACTCTTTGTACTAAAGTCAAAGCCATAACTAATGATAATGTAAAACTACCTCCATAACTCATAAAAGGAAGTGGTACTCCTGTCATTGGTAATAATCCGTAAAGCCCTGATAAATTGACAAAAATATGTAAAAATATGTATATAGCAACTCCATAGCATATTAAAGCATTGCGATTGTTTTTCGCGCCTCTTGCAATATAAATAATTCTTGCTAGCAAAATAATATATAAAATTATAATTCCTAAAGAGGCGATTAATCCTAACTCTTCCATTATAATAGCAAAAATAAAATCGGTATGAGCCTCAGGTAAGTACAAATACTTTTGGGTACTGTTACCTAAGCCCTCTCCTAATAAACCTCCATTATTAATTGCAATATAACCGTTGCAAATTTGGTTACCGGTTGTAATAAATCTCCCACACGGATTAAAATAATTAAACCTTTCTAATTGTCTTGTTAATAAGATATCCTTTCCTGATGCTTTTAATATCAAAACCATCGATAATAAAAATAAAATCCCAATACCCGCTAATTTAAATAATTTCTTTTGCATTTCTTTAGGGAAAGGAATAGCAATAAACATTAAAAAACAAAGAGCTAAGAAAATAATTGTTGTTCCTAAATCTGGTTGTGAATAAATCAAAATCGAAATAAAACCAATTATAACAACTGGAATTAAAACAATTAAAAGATTATTTAATTTATTTTTAAATTTATTATAGTAACAAGGAATCCATACAATCATAACTACTTTAATAAACTCACTAGGTTGAATACCCATTCCTTTAAAATTAGCCCAACTAGAAGCTTGATTCTTTTGTTCAGAAAATAATAAAACAAAGATGAGAAAAGCTGTCATAACAACTACTAAAATATTAGACCAACCATAATAAGTTTTAGTTTTAAAATGAATAAGAACTATTCCTCCCAAAACACTTACAGTTAAAAAAATTAATTGTTTTATGAAAAAACGATATGGTGCGGCCCCATATTTCATAAAGGCTGTAACATTAGAAGCAGAAAAAATCATTAGTAAGCCAATTACGAATAAAATAGTTGCTGTTATTAAAACAGTTTTATCTAATTTCTTAAGCATTCCTAACAATTTTATCACCTTCTTTATCTTAACTAATTATAAGTCATGGCTCATTTTAAGTAAAGAAAAAAGATTAGTATTGTTTACCCCAATACAAATCTTCTTTAGCATCACATCCACAATATATACATTTACCAGTTAATTCTTCATTATCTTCTAAAGGAATACAACGACTAGAAAGACCAAATTCTTCTTTAATCTTTTCTTCACAACTTCTTTTTCCACACCATAGTCCTTTAGCAAAACCTGCTTTATTAAGCGTAAAGTCTTTTAATTCTTCTTTATTTTTAACGCGGTAAATCATACTATCTCTTCTAAGCAGAGCTTTGTTAAATAAATTATCTTGAATATCTAAAAGTAAAGTCTCAATTTCTTTTTTAAGAGAATCTAACTGACAAGTTACTTTTTCTAAAGTATCACGGCGAACTAAAATACAACTATTATTGCTTAAATCTTTAGGCCCTAATTCAATTCTAATTGGGATTCCTTTCATTTCGTTATCATGGTATTTAAAACCTGGTGTTTTATTTGAATCATCAAGTTTTACAGATATATTTAAATCTTCTAATTGCTGTTTTAATTCTTTACTTTTCTTTAAAACTTTTTCATCATTTCCAATTGGAATAATAACTACTTTTATAGGGGCAATATTTGGAGGTAAAATAAGTCCATTATCATCACTATGTGTCATAATAAGAGCGGCAATCATCCTTGTTGATACACCCCATGAAGTTTGATGTACTAAGTTTAAGTTGTTTTCTTTATCTAAATAAGTAATCCCAAAGGCTTTAGAAAAATTAGTTCCAAAGTAGTGGCTTGTTCCTCCTTGAAGAGCCACCCCATTATACATCATTGATTCAATGGTATAAGTATTAACAGCCCCTGCAAATTTTTCTTTTTCTGTTTTTTCTCCTTTAATAACGGGAATAGCTAAAATACTTTCAAAAAAGTTTGCATATATATTAAGCATTTGTAGTGTTTCTTTACGTGCTTCTTCTTCGTTAATATGTGCTGTATGTCCTTCTTGCCATAAGAATTCCCTACTTCTTAAAAATGGCCTAGTCGTTTTTTCCCATCTTACAACATTACACCACTGATTATATAATTTTGGTAAATCACGATAAGATTTAATAATATTTTTATAATGTTCACAAAATAATGTTTCAGAAGTAGGCCTAATACATAGTTTTTCCGTTAATTCTTCATTACCACCTTTAGTTACCCAAGCAACTTCAGGTGCAAAACCTTCAACGTGTTCTTTTTCAACATTTAAAAGTGATTCTGGTATAAAAAGAGGCATATAAACATTTTCGTGGTTTGTTTCTTTAAACTTTTTATCTAAAATCTTTTGCATATTTTCCCAAATAGCGTATCCATAAGGGCGAATAATCATACATCCTTTAACAGATGAATAATCAATTAACTCAGCCTTAGATACAATATCTGTATACCACTTAGCAAAATCATCATCACGACTAGTTATTTCTTTATTTTTAATATTTTCCATATTTTTCTCCTAAAATTTTACTTTATTTCGAATATATTCATCAACTTCGCTAATTTTTATAGTTATTTGCTCCATTGTATCTCTATTTCTTATAGTAACTGTTTCATCACTTAGGGTATTATCATCAATTGTAATACAAAATGGTGTCCCTATTGCATCTTGTCTTCTATATCTTTTTCCAATTGTCGATGCTTCATCGTATGTAACAGAAAAACTTTTAGCTAATAAATTAAATATTTCTAATGCTTTTTCGCTATGATATTTTTTAATTAAGGGTAAAACACATACTTTATATGGGGCTAAATAAGGGTGTATTTTTAAGACTAATCTTTCATCGTCTTCTCCTAATTTTTCCGTTTTTAAAGATTCAAATAAGAATGCTAAAATACTTCTTCCTACTCCATAAGTTGATTCGACAATATAAGGAATATATTTTTCATTTGTTTCTTGATCAAAGTACTCCATATTAACACCACTAAATTCCATATGTCTTGTTAAATCAAAGTTAGTACGATTATGTGTTCCATTAATTTCTCCCCATCCAAAGGGAAATAAATATTCAATATCACAAGCTTCTTTAGCGTAGTGTGCTAGTTTTTCATGGTCTTTAAAACGTAATTTTTCTTCACTAAGTCCTAAATCCATAAAAAACTTCTTTCCATATTCTTTAAAATACCTATATAATTCACTATCAGTTCCTTCTTTACAAAAGGTTTGATATTCCATTTGTTCAAATTCAATTGTTCTAAATGTAAAGTTACCTGGTGTTATCTCATTACGAAAAGCCTTACCTATTTGACCAATACTAAATGGAAGTTTACATCTCATACTTCTTAAAACATTTAAAAAATTAACATATTCACCTTGTGCATTCTCTGGTCTTAAATAAACAACGCTTTTAGAATCATTTACGGTTCCACGATAAGTTTCAAACATTAAATTAAATTGTTTAATTTCTGTATAATTTAATTTCCCACATACGGGGCATACAATATTATTATCTATAATATATTTACTCATTTCCTCATAAGTCATTGTATCGGCTATTTTATCTTTCGAAAAGTCTTCAATTAAATTATCGGCTCTAAATCTTGATTTACATTCTTTACAGTCAAGTTTAGGATCAGAAAAGTTTCCCAAATGACCACTAGCTTCCCAAACTTTAGGGTGCATTAAAATATCAGCATCAACTTCATAAGCATTTTGTCTTTCATCTATAAATCTTTTACGCCATGCATCTTTAACATTATTTTTTAATTTACTTCCTAATGGCCCATAATCCCATGTATTAGCAAGTCCTCCATATATTTCACTCCCTTGAAATATAAAACCATACTGTTTAGCATAATTAACTAACTTTTCCATATTCATGTCTTCCATAAAATCTCCTTTTTTAATATAAAAGACCCTTACAAATATAGAGACGAGAATATCCCGCGGTTCCACTCTATTTATTCATAAGAATCTCTTTTAATAATTGCTCTTAGATTTCCACTCTAATCAAACGCAATTGATAAATTAAGTTTACATTATTTTTTATATTAAGTCAAATATTTTATCGATAATAACTATTTTTAACATTCTCTAAATTACTACTTAAATAATATATTTGCTCATCACACATAATTAAATTATATTCAAACCATTTATTCCAATATTCATTATTTGTAATATCGTTGTGTAAAT
Organism: Bacilli bacterium; assembly: GCA_036649735.1. Lineage (GTDB taxonomy): Bacteria > Bacillota_I > Bacilli_A > RF39 > UBA660 > JAVWBB01. Next base: position 25,170 of record JAVWBB010000004.1, on the reverse strand, counting down.
CATTTTCTTTTTTCACATACATTTCTTTTGTTAAATTAAAGTTTTTAGATAAATATAAAAGAGGTGACATCAATTGACAGTGATAATTATTATTAGATAATTGCCAAAAACTAATTGATTGTAATATTCTCGATATTCTTCCATTTCCATCTGCAAAGGGATGAACTCTAACACACCAATAATGAACAATAGCAGATTTTATAAATGGGTTCCCAAGATCACCTTGAATATCTTGATTATAAAAATTTAAAAACTCTTCCATATAAATTTTAACTTCTTCAGCAGTTGGTGGTTCAAAAATAATTTTTTCTGTTATAGAATCAACTTTTCCTATCCATACTTGATGATCTCTATACGAACCTAGTTTACTAAAGTTTTTCCCATTAAATACGATTAAGTTTTGAGCTTCTCCAAGCATCCTTTCGGTTAATTTACCATTTTTATTAATATCGTTAATCAGCATGTCTAATGCTGTTTGCCCATTATTTAAATCTACCAAAAACGCTGTTTTTAATTCTGGCTCATCTTCCACTTTATTATTTTCTTTCATATCTTGTTCTTTTAAAATTCTTAAAAATCTACCCTGCAAGTCCACTGAGCAATCATTAAATGTTCCTAACAAATTTAAATAACTTTGCTCTGTTTCAAATAAATGTCCCTTAACTCTTTCATCTAATTTAATATTTTTTAATACTTCTTTTAAAGTTATCATTCCCTGCTCTCCTATTTATTTTACTTTATAAATCTTTCTAACAATTCTAAAGGCATAAACCCACTACTAGTTTTTAAAGCTTTACCATTTTCAAATACTATTAAAGTGGGAACACTCATCACATTAAACTCTCTAGCTAAATTTTCATGTTTATCAATATCTATTTTTATAACTTTAATACCTGTTTTATCAACTAATTCATGAATAACAGGACTCAACATTTTACAAGGCCCACACCATGTTGCATAAAAATCTACTAAAACTTTATCATCTTTTACTAATTCATTAATATTTTCATTACTTAATTCTATTATCATATATATGCTCCTATCTATACTTATTTAATATATTTTCAATACCTAATATATTTATTTTTTCTTTATCTACTAATTTTTCAACTAAATCTACTTTAACAATTTTCTCTTTTAACAATACATCAACAGCCTCTAAATTAAAACCATTATTATCTGTATTATTATATTTATCTTTTAGTGAATAAATATTTTTAATTGCCGTATTCATATTTTCTACAACATTAGATAATCCAGGTGATTTATCAAGTATTTGAGGAATATATTTAGATTCATCTATTATTTTAAAATTAATACTTGGTTGTGACAAAAGAAATGCAATAATAAACACTACTACATATCCTTCAACTATACCAACAATAAATCCTAATATCTTAGAAGGTATTCCTAAAATAATAGTAAAATTTAAAATTTTCTCAAAGACACCTGTAATTTTAATTAATATTTTAAAAATAATTCCTAAAACCGTTAAGACTATTAGAAACGCTAATAACTGATACATAATAATATTAATTACTGTTATACCTTTAAAGGCTCCAAAAAATTCAAAAAATGGTAAATTTAAACTAAGAAATTCTGCTACAGGATTCTTTAAAGTAAAAGCTAAAATAAAAACTAAAATCATTCCTACAGCAATTACTGTTTGTTTAAAAAAACCTCTTTTTAGACCAACTACTCCAAAAGTTAAAATAATTAATATAATGACTGCATCTACTATATTCACATTTATCAACTCCTTACTATAAATAGTATAACTTATTTTAATTATTTATGCTATAATAATTTATAGATTGCTAGTATTAATATCAATATTAAGCTTTTAATGAAAGGGATAAACTTATGAATCTAGTACTAAAAGTTAGTGATGAAACAAAAGAAAAAATGATTAAATATTATGAAGATAAGAAAAGACCTAAAGAAATACCTTATGTTGTTTTTCAAGCCGATGAAGAAGATACTGTAATTACGATGTATAATTCTAATAAAGTAATGTTTCAAGGAGTAAGTGCTGATGTTGATGCTAATTTATGGAAAGAAATTGATAAATCTGATTATTTAACTAAAGATAAAAAAGATAAAATTAAGGATGAAACTAATTATTCAAAATATTATTATAGTTCATCTGTTGGAAGTGATGAAGTAGGAACTGGTGATTACTTTGGACCAATTGTTGTAACAGCTTCTTATGTTAAAAAAGAAGATATTTCTTATTTAGAAGAAATTGGTTTAAAAGATTCAAAAAAATTAACTGATGATAAAATATTAAAGATTGCTCCTTTAATTGCTAAAAGAGTTAAATATAAAACTATTATTTTAAGTAATACTGAATATAATCAAAAATATAGTTTAGATACTAATATGAATAAGATTAAAGCTATTATGCATAATAAAGTATTAAATGATTTAACAAGTGAATTAACTGAGCATTATGATTATATTATTGTCGATCAATTTGCTAAAGAATATGTTTATTATAATTATTTAAAAGATACTAATATTAAAAGAGGAATTACTTTTTTAACTAAAGGAGAAGATAAAAATTTAGCAGTAGCAGCTTCATCTGTTATTAGCCGATATCTTTTTATTAAAGAGTTTGATAAATTAAGTGATAGTTTGCATATTCCATTATTAAAAGGGGCCTCTGATTTAGTTGATAAAGTAGGACTTGAAGTAGTAAAACAATATGGTTTAGATAAATTAAAGGACGTTTCTAAATATAATTTTAAAAATACACAAAAGATTAAAGATTTGATGTAATTATATAATCATTTCATATACTTATATGGGTGATAATTATCAAAGAAAAGTTTATTAAATCAACAATTATTTTAATTATTGGAGGCTTATTAATTAAAGCTTTAGGAATGCTTATTAGAATTGTTATTACAAGATTAGTAGGATTAGATGGAATTGGATTATATATGCTAATATTTCCTACTTTTTCTTTGTGTATGACTTTAGCAGAAATATCTCTTCCTATTGCTATATCTAAAATAGTTTCTGCAGATAAACATAATAATAAAAAAATTGTTTTAGGTATTATTCCTATTACTTTATTTTTTAATTTATTTTTAATTATTATTATTACTTTTTTAGCTAAACCAATTGCTATTAATTTATTAAATAATGAATTAGCGTATTATCCTATTTTATCAATTGGATTAGCGCTTCCAATGGATGCAATTGCCAGTATTTTAAGAGGATATTTCTTTGGTAAAATGAAGATGTTACCACATATTTTATCTCTTTTATGTGAACAATTAGTAAGGCTTGTTTTAATTATTATTTTTGTTCCCTATTTATTGCCATTTGGAGTTACATTTGCAGTTTCATTTGTTATTTTAGTTAATATATTTAGTGAAGGCTTATCTATTTTTGTTTTATTTTTCTTTTTACCCAAAAATATAGTTATTAAAAAAAGTGATTTTATTATCAAACTCACTTATATTAAAGATATATTTAGTATTGCTATTCCAACTACTTTAGGAAGATTAATATCATCTATTAGTTATTTTTTAGAACCTATTATTTTAGTATATTTTTTATCAAAAAATTATAGTTTAAATTTTATAACTACAGAATATGGAATAATCTCAGGGTATGTTATGCCGATGCTTTTAATGCCTAGTTTTATATCTGGCGCTATTAGCAGTGCTTTGTTACCTATAATATCAAAAGGTTATGCTAATAATAATAAAAAGTATATTATAAGCAAATTAAAATTATCGTGTTTAATATCTTTTGTAATTGGTTTATTCATTTCAGTAATTCTTTTTATTAATCCATTTATATTTTTAAAATTATTATATAATACCCATCATGGTGGTTTATATTTAAGATTAATGGCTATTCCTTTTTTATTATTTTATATCGAAGCCCCATTATCTTCTTTTTTACAAGGATGTAATAAATCTAATTTAATGATGAAAGATAGTTTTTTAGGAGTCATTATTAAAAATATAATCTTAGTTATTTTATGTAACTTTAAATTAGGTTTATTACCTTTAATTATATCTACAAGTATTGGTATAATTATTACTACTACTAGTCATATTATAAATATTAAAAAGGTACTAAAAAGTATATAAGTGAATTATATACTTTATTATTTATAATTATTTTAATATTCCTTTTAATTTACTATAAGGAATAGTAATAGGTATCTCCCCATCTGACCATGGGCCTACTTGATAAGGAGGAAATATTATATTTAATCCTTCCTCATTAAAATAAAATATTTCAAAATTACTATCTATTGGATTAGTTCCTTCTTTTATCCATTTAGGATCTAAATTTAAATTAAATTCTTTTGAATTATTAATTAATATTTCCCTTGATAATTTAGATAAAGTATTTAAATAATCATTATTCTTAAAAAAGTCTTTTAAATATACTTCTTTATTCTTCTTATAATTATAATGATACATATAATCACTTCTAATATAATGAGCTCCTCCTGTAAACATTAAAACTGTAAAATGAAAACTAACTATATCGTTATATAAATAATCATCAAAATCACTTCTAAAGTCATATACCCTATCTTTAAACTCTTCTAACTTAATATTTTCTTTTACCACTTCTTTAAATTGCTTAATATTACTCATCAGCATTAATTTCATTTTATTGTTTAATAACTTATTAGCAGTAATTGGATAATTTGCTCTTAAAGTATAATTACTTGTATTTTCAATAATATTATCACTAGTAAATTTATAATTATTTTTATTAATAGCTAAATAACCAAAAGATATAAATACCAATAAGAACAATACTCCCTTAACAATCTTTTTAATAAATATTCCTCCCAAATAAAAAACATATATATTAAACTATATGCTTTTATTTATCTTTAATTTATTTATCTAAATTCATAATATAGTACTCATCATAAGTTAATTTACTCTTATATACTTTAGTAGCTAAATCGACCCCTAAATATCTAAAATGCCATGCTTCAAACTTATATCCCGTAATACTTTCTCTTCCTTTGGGATATCTTAAAATAAAACCATATTTATAAGCATTTTCAATCATATATTTATACTCTTTAGTACTGACAAATAAATCTCTATTTTTATTTGCAACATCTATACAAAGTCCAGTTTGATGCTCAGAAAATCCTGGCCTTGCGGCATAATTATCCGCAGCTTTTTCACCATAATCTTTTTTATAATCATCATAAATACTCTTTTGGTCTAAAAAAGTTCGATAAGTTGAATTAGCTAAAATAAATAAATTTTCTTTTTTCATATCATCAGCCATTTTAATAAATGCATCCACTACTTTCTCATTAGCGTAAGCCCCATTATCAGTTGCATAATCATTACTTATTTTAACTAAATTAGTAGGTTGATAATCTTTATCTACATAATTATATTTGTTTACTAACATATCATAAGAAAACTCTTTTACTAAAAAAGGATTCGTATAAAATGCTTGATCAAGTCCAATATTAACATCTATTACAGCTTCTAAACTAGATAATCCATTATCTAACTTATAATTATAATATCTTTCAACATATTTAAGTTTTGCATAATCTAATTTTAAAAACTCCTTTAAAAAATCAATCTTTTTAAACTTTAAAAAGTTAATAATATCGTCGTTATTTCCCCTTTTATTAATTAAATTAATTTCTTCAGGGGTATATTTCATCTTAATTAATTTATTATTATTGGTAGTGAAATCTTTATAATTATAATAATCCAATTGGCTGTAAACTTTATAATTATTTTTATTAAATGCCTTTTCTACTACTATTTTATCAATTGTTTTATTATATTTATTATTAAATAAATTAGTTTCTAATTTATCTTTTAAAATATAATTAATAGATTTTTTATCATAACCAATAAACATTAGTTTTATCTTTTTATATTGTCTAATTGGATTAATTAATAATATTAAGATAATAACAAACGATAAAATTAATAATTTACCACGTTTTGATACTCTTTTCTTTTTTTTCATATCCACCTCTACTTTTTAATTATAACAAATTTAATATAAAACTTATACAAAAATGTATTAATTTGTGTTAAAATTAGTTTTAGGTGATAAAGATGAAACGCGCTATAGTTTTACAAGGTGGAGGCTCTAAAGGCTCATATCAAATGGGAGTTTGGAAAGCTTTAAAAAAATTAAAAATTAAATATGATATCGTTTGTGGGACATCAATTGGTTCAGTTAATGCAGCTTTTATGGTGCAAGGAAAATATTATACAGCTTTAGCCATGTGGAAAACCATTAATTATAATTATATTTTTGACAAAGAATACAAAAATGAAATAGAAATTATTAAATCTAGATTAGTTACAAAAGGCGGATTAGACGTTACTAATTTTGAAAATATTTTAACTAAATATTTAAATAAAAATAAATTCTATAATTCACCAATTGATTTTGGGCTTGTAACTGTTAATATGAAAAATATGAAACCATTATTTTTAAGTAAAAAAGATATTCCAAGAGACAAATTAATTGATTATATAAGAGCATCTTGCAATTTATACCCTGTTTTCACAAAAAAAGATATTGATGGAAATAGTTATATAGACGGAGGGTTTAGAGATAATTTACCAATTAACTTTGCTGTTAAAATGGGGGCTGAAGAAATAATTGCCGTAGAACTTGATAGTGTTGGAATAACTTCAAAAGTTAGAAATAAAAAAATAAAAATTATTAAAATAAAACCAAAAAGTAAATTGGGACCAACTATTAATTTTAATAAAGAAATGATTAATCGAAATATTAATTTAGGCTATAATGATACTTTAAAAGTATATAATAAATTAGATGGGGATTTCTATAGTTTTAAAAAGAATCATCTTCATATTAATTATTTAAAATATAAGAATTTGTTTGTTAATAATATAAGTGTTATTTTAAATAATGATAAGAATAAAGAATTTATTAAAATGTTTTCTAAAATAGTTAACTATCGTATTTTTATTAATAAAGATGAAGTTTTAATGGAACAGAAATTTAATGAAATAATTGAAATAATAGCTAGGTCTTCTAATATAAAAGAAGATATTATTTATAATATTAATTATTTAAATAAAATATTAATAAAAATATTTAATGAAGAAAGAACATTATCTGATAATTTAACTACTAAAGATGCTTTAGCTAGTTTATTAACTATATTATCTAGAAAAGAATTAATCAATTATATATATGATAATATTAAGTATAATTATTATGATAATTACAATAAAATAATTAATTTATCAACATTATTTCCTAAAGAGTTTTTAAGTGCTTTATATTTACTTACAGTTGAAGGATATAGATTTTATGAATAAATTTAAATACAGTGATTTTAATAAAAGATATCATACATTAGATTATTTTTATAAACACAAATTTAATTCTAAAGTCTTTAAAGTTAGCTTAGATGCTAACTTTACTTGCCCTAATATTGATGGTTTAAAAGGATTTGGTGGTTGTATTTATTGTTTGGGTGGAAGTGGTAATAAACTACAAGAAAAAGACTTAATTACCCAGTTTAATGAAGTAAAAGATATGTTATTAAAAAAATGGCCTAATAGTAAATATATTGCTTATTTTCAAGCTAATAGTAACACTTATGATAGTGTAGATAATTTAAAAAAAAGGTATGAACCTATTTTAAAATTAGATAACGTAATTGGTTTATCTATTGCAACAAGATGTGATTGTATTACTGATGAGTGTTTAGATTATTTAATAGATTTAAGTAAAAGGACATATTTAACAATTGAATTAGGACTACAAACTATTCATGATAAAACATCTAAATTAATTAATCGATGTCATAGTTTAGAATGCTTTAATAATATGGTAAAAAAATTAAGAGATAACAATATAAATGTTGTTGTTCACATTATTAATGGACTTCCTTTTGAAACAAAAGAAATGATGATTGATACAGTTAAGTATTTATCTAAATTAGATATTCAAGGTATTAAAATACATATGTTACATATTTTAAAAGAAACTAACTTAGAAAAGTTTTATAAAACTAATCCTTTTAAAATATTAACTAAAGAAGAATATGTTGATATTGTTATTAATCAATTAGAATTACTTAATGAAAATATTGTAATAAATAGAATTACGGGTGACCCCATTAAAGAAGATTTAATTGAACCCCATTGGTTAATAAAAAAATTTGGTGTTTTAAATGAAATAGATAAGGAAATGGTAAAAAGAGATACTTATCAAGGAAAAGAATATAAATATTAATATAGAAACTGATAAATATTTCAATGTTAAAAATTGATTATTTATTAGTTTTCTAAAGTATATTAATAAACCTTATTTTTAATTAAATAATTTATTAGTACTAGTTACTCTTTTATATAGTTAGTTTTTATCGTAAAAGTAGCACTTCGTTAAATACATTAAAAGAATAAGTTTTTGGT
>JAVWBB010000004.1:0-16635 GCA_036649735.1 Bacilli bacterium | reverse complement strand
TTTTTATCGTAAAAGTAGCACTTCGTTAAATACATTAAAAGAATAAGTTTTTGGTTTTAGACTATTTAAAAGATTTAAAACTAAATTTATAATTATTGTTTGACTACTAAACCATACAAAAAAGAATTAAGAATTAGATCTCTTAATCCCAATTTTAAACTTCTTTATCATTAATAATTTTGATCTCACCATCACTATTTGACAAAGAGCCAATAATTTATTCGTTTATCTTTATTACTTCAGTAATATCTGATTTAACTTTATAAGCTATTTTAATAGTATCACCTATTTTTAAAAATGGTAAATAATTTTTGTCTACTTTAATAGAAATACGATATTTTAAATTATTTGTATCTTTTACAAAGTAATAAGTATTCCCATCAATTGTAACATTATTTATACTAGAAACTGTAATATTTTCTGTCTTTAAATCTTTATTATCAACATCTAATCCTTCACCATTTAAATAGTTTAATGCTGCTTGTTCAATTCCTTTTGATGCATCACTTACAACTACTTTTTGATAATCTTCTACATCGACAAATGCATACATTTTTACAAGCCCTGCATTATCTTTTAATGATATTAAGTATGTTGCTTTATCATTTAAATTAATTAACAATGGAAATGATGCATTATACTTCATTTGTTGAACTTGTCCTTCAGCACTTCCCATTGCAGAGTATTCCTCAGCTCCAGGTACTTTATAAAACTTCGTTTCTTTTGTACGTAAATTAGCTAAAATAAACCCTAAATTAGCCTCATCTGCCGCTACTGACGTAATACCTGTATATAAATATACATCTTCATCAATTACTAAATAATTATATCCTCTAGTAGTCATTGTAACATTTTTTTGTCCAAAGATTGAATTAATAAATCCCCCTTTGTACATTCCCCAATTATCTACTTGTTCAATAATCATATCAGCTGCATAAACATGATCAATCCAACTTGGTACTTTTCCTTTTTCATATCTTTTTGTATCACCTGTAACTGGATCTACTGTAATAACCCCACTTGCATCCCTTTTTAATCCAATTCCTTTATATTCAATTGTTGGTATTACCCAATAAGGTTTACCACTATCATCTAATTCAAAAGTCTTTTCTCCAAAGTTAGTAAACATATATTTTAATCTTAAATGTCTATTTAAATCTTTACTAAAATAAGCTGAAGGCATATACTTCATTCCTTTTTTTAGTTTTTCTAACTCCGCTTTTCCTGTTACACTACTAACTGTAATATAACCCATTACACCATCTTTTTTATTACTTAGCCATTTAAAGAAGTCTGCATATTCTAAAGGTGTAACTCTTGATATTTCTTTATTATAACTAATTTGTGTATATAAATCAGATACCGCAAATTGAGATACTAGTTCTGGCATTCCTCCCATAACTCTGTCCCCTAATTTTCTACTTGAATCTTTATCAAGTAATGGTAATGTTTTAAAATCTACCTGTTTTATATCTTCCGTAAATTTTTTAGATTCATCTATCTTAATTCTTTTAGCATAACTACTAGCATTAAACATTGGTGATAAAATAAAATTAACTAAAATAATACCTAAAAATATTAATGGTAAAACTCTAACTAATACTCCCCCTACTTTAGACTTTTCCTTAATTCTTCCTGTTAAAAAATCAATATTAGTACTATAAGTTAAAATTATATAAACAAACATTAATGTAATTATATAAAACCAAAAACCTATATTATTAATATTAAAAGCTGGTAAATAAAAATAATACATTACTAAACCAATTATCATTGTAATAACTAAATTAATTAAATTCTTTTTCATTGTTTCCTCCTGAAATAAGTATACTACTTTTTCAAAAAAAAATAAATGAATTTTATTTTTCTTTATTTTCTTTTAAACTATAATTTATAAGTATTCCCTTATAATCTTTTCCATTTGTTTTTAACTTTTTATCTTTAGAATTAGAATATCCTGATACAATATAATTTTTATTAAACTTAATTATATCTGTAAAATGATCTTCTTTATTCCCTTTATAAAAATATTTCTTTAATACTTTAAAATCTTTATCATAATTAACAATTAAACCATCATATGTATATTTAATATCTTTTTCATCTTTTTTATTAGGTATAACTGTTCCTACTTGTCCAACTAATATAATATTATCATTATCTATTATAATTGAATTAAATTTTTCATTATGTTTACTATCTCCATACATATATTCTTTAATTAAATTACCCGTTGTATCATAATTTACAATTACAGCATTATATTTATTATCACTAATCTTTTTAGCTCCAATTACTAAGTATGAATCATTATATAAAACTACTTTTGAAAAACCTAAAGTATCTGTAAAACTATAATTCTTTTGCCATACTTGTTTTCCATCTAAACTATATTTTAAAATTATTCCTGTATCTTTAGCGTCTTTTCCAACTACAATATATCCATCATTTACTTTTAAAATATCATTAAATATTCCTGATTTATTTCCCCCATAATTATTCTTCCAAATAACTTCTCCATCTTTAGAATATTTAATAATTATTCCTCCACCAGTTATATGATTACCTAATTCCATATTTTCATAAATTGATTGTCCTACAACAATATAATCATCACCTTCAGGAATTACTTTAACGAACTTAGAATCACCTAATTCTTGAAAATATTTTTCCCATATTTTTTTTAAATCTTTGTCATATTTTGTTATAACTGCATCTTTAATATGATCTTTATTTTGTGTTTTATCGTATTCTCCTCCACCTACTGTAATATATCCATTTTTAATTGGTAAAGTATAATATGATACTGAATTAAACCCTCTTTTATATTGTTTTTCTTTTATTTGTTTTAAATCTTCATTAAATATAGCAACTTTTCCTTTTTCATAACCTTTTTGCCATTCATTAAATTTACTATGACGAAATTGTGATGCTCCTGTTGCTATTATTTTATCTTTATCTAATACTACACTATTATAAGAATCATAAAAAGTATTTTTACGTTCAAAATTATAATTAGTAAACCAAAAATAAAATATTTCTATTGCTAATATAATCGCACATACAATTGATATTATTTTTAATGACTTTATAACTCTATCTTCTTTCTTCATTTTCTACTCCTATATATATTTTATAACAAAATATTTCTTTTTACCTTTTCTAATTATAATTAAATTATTTAAAGCCTTATCTTTGGTTATTATTTCATCAATGTTATTTACTATATCCCCATTTATTTTAATTGAATTATTTAATATCAATTCTCTAGCGTCTCGATTACTTGTAGCTATACCTGCTTTAACTAATAATTCTACTATATTTATATTTGTATTAATATCATAACTGTTAAAATTTTTAAAAGCATCGTTTAATTCTTCTTTTGTTAATTCTTTTATATTGCCATCAAATAATATTTCTGATATTTTAATGGCTTTTTGATATTCTTCATCTTTATGAAGAAAAGTAATAACTTCTTTAGCCAACATTTTAGCAGCTTCTCTTTTTTCTGGATGTTCTTTTTGTTTGATTTCAAATACATCTATTTCTTCTTTTGTTAAGAAAGTTAGTTTTTTAAGATATTCTATAACTTTTTCATCTTCACTATTAATAAAAAACTGATACATTTCATAAGCTGAAGTTTTATTAATATCTAACCAAATAGCTTTTCCTTCGCTTTTCCCAAATTTTGTTCCATCTGCTTTTAACATAAGTGGGGTTGTAAAACCATAAGCTTCTTTATTTGTTTTTTTTCTAATTAATTCAATACCTGAAGTAATATTTCCCCATTGATCAGATCCTCCTATTTGCATTGTACAATTATTATGTTCAAACAAATATAAAAAGTCTAATGATTGCATAATCATATAGGAAAATTCTGTATACGTAATTCCTATATCTAATCTACTTTTAACTGTGTCTTTATTTAACATATAGTTTACAGAAAAATATTTTCCATAATCTCTTAAATAGTCAATAAAGTTAATTTCTTTTGACCAATCATAATTATTAACCATATCAAATTTAAATAAACTATTTATTTGTTTTTTAATTGATTCATAATTAAAGTTTAAAAGTTCTTTTGTAATCATTGGTCTTTCTGAATTAGGTCTAGGATCTCCTACTAATCCAGTTGCACCCCCGACTAATAAAATAGGATGATGTCCTGCTCTTCTTAATCTTTCGGCAATAAGTAAAGAAACATAATGCCCAATATGTAAAGATTCTCCCGAAGGATCTGTTCCCCAATAGAAAGTCATTCCTCCATTATTAAGTTTTTCTTCTAAACTTTTATCACTTACATCTTGAATTAATCCTCGGTATAATAAATCATCAAATAATTTCATTTCTTCCTCCCATAAAAAAAATATTTAGTCTTCATAAGGACGAAATATTTCGCGGTACCACCTTAATTCATAGTTAATCTATGCACTTAATACTATAAAGCGTTACCTAATGTATTTCATTAATATTATTTTATTAGTTTTCACCAATTCCTAATTCTCTTCTTTAAAATATATATTAACTAATTGATATTTTTATTGTACTAAATTTTTAATAAAATGTCTACAAATAATATTTTTAAACTTTAACAAGTATTTTAAATAAATTATTTAATATTTTTAGTTTCTAAGTTGTATATTTTGAATACGTTATATATTTTGTCCTACACTAGATAATAACTTTTATTAATAAATAAATTGTTTTTTATTAAAATAATTATATAAATCAAAATTAATTTTAAAAAAATATTTAACAAAGTAGCAAATGATTAAATATCATTATTAAAAAGCCTAATATTAAAAAAATAATAAATACTTTGTTTTTCTTATATTTAAGAGCCATTGGCAATAATTCATTTATTGATATACCAATCATTAAGCCTCCAATAAAAGAAAACAATAAGCCAATAAACAAGTCATTTAAATTCCTTAAAAATAAAAAAGCAATGACAGCTCCAATTGGTTCAGCAATCGCCGCTATAAAAGTATAAAAATTTGCCAATTTCTTATTATTAGTGGCATAATATATGGGCATACTTATACAAATACCCTCTGGAATATTATGAATAGCAATTGATATAGCTAGTAATATTCCTAATTTAATATCATTATTAGTAATAATAAACGTTGCTATTCCTTCAGGAATATTATGAAGCATAATTGTAATTAAAGAAATAAGTCCAACAGCATATAACTTATTATCCTTTTTAGTTGTTATTTTTTTATCTAAAATAAAAGACAATATCATACCTAATAAGATAAAAAATATAGTTATTATTAAATTATAATTAAATAAATAATATTTACTTATATATAAATAACCATTAGGTATTAAATCAACTATAGAAATTGTAATCATCACAGATGAAGCAAAAGATAATGCCCCTGTAATTATACTATCACTTTTTTTATTGAAAAGCATTAAAACAAAAGCACCAAGCATTGTAAAAAAACCAGCTAAAATAGTAATAAAAAAACTAAATAATAATCGGTTCATATATCCTCATTTAAATATATGAATAATATACTATTTAATTCGGTATTTACATAAATCATTTATTTTACAAGTATTACACAAAGGATTTCTTGCTTTACAATAATACCTTCCAAACATTACTAATTGATGATGTCTTTTACTCCATAAATTTTTATCAATTAATTTCATTAATTTTTGTTCTACTTGATTAACACTATCCCCCTCTTTAACTAATCCTAAACGATTGCTAACTCTAAACACATGCGTATCAACTGCAATAGTTGGTTCATTAAATAAAACACTTAAAACAACATTAGTCGTTTTTCTTCCTACTCCCGGTAATTCTTCTAAAGCCTTTCGATTATTAGGTACTTTACCTTCATAGTTATTAACAAGTTTAAAGGCTATTTCCTTTATAAAAAGACTTTTTTTATTAAATGTACCAACAGGTCTAATAATCTTTATAATATCCTCTATATCAGCCTTATTTAAGTCATCTAATGTTTTATACTTATCAAATAATACTTTAGTAACTTGATTAACTCTTTTATCTGTACACTGTGCACTAAGAACAACCGCAATTAATAACTCATAATCTTTTTTAAATACTAATTCACAAATAGGATTATTAAATAACTCATCCAAATAATCCCCAATTCTCTTATTCATCATCTTCTAACCAATTATATTCAAACACATCTATTTTTTCTTTCTTTTCTTTTTCCTTAAATTTTATTCTAGATTTTTCTACATCTTCTTTATTCTTAAATCCTAATTTGTTCCATTCATATAATATCTTATCAATATATCTTAAATTAGACACTCCATTATATACAGCTTCTTTTAAAGCCTCTATAATTAACTCTTCACTAGTATTATTATCAAGCCATGCTTTAATAATTTCATATTCCATTGGACTTAATCCCCTAGCAAATTCATGCTCTATTATTTCGAAAATATTTGTTTTCACAGTAGTGTTATTCACATCATCAACTAAAAAACTCGATAATTTATTATAAAACAATTCCAAATTAACAAACTCTTCCATAATATTCTTATCACTTTTAATTACTTCAACACTTAATAATTTCTTATCAGATAAATTAGATATCATATTCATAACATCTTCCATATTCATACTCATATCACTAACAATATTTTGTAAATCAAATGGGGCTTTAACACCAAAATTATTTAAATACATCAAAAATATTAATTCTTTTTCATCAATATTTAATTTCTTACACTCTTTATATATATAAAGTGGAATATTAATCGTACCCATTTTTAAAACGTTTAATAAATTACTTGTTTTCATATGCCCCCTTTATATAATCAATTATCTTTTTTTCTTCATTTTCTAGCCTTTTATTTAAAATCTTATTTTCTAAATCTAAATAAACATCTCTAATAAAAGAATCTGGAGTTTTATTTAAGATTTGACATATTTCTTTACTAGTTATTTTAATATCATATTTATTTTTAATTGGCAATTTCAAATATTGTTCATTAATTATCTCTTTTTTAATTCCTAATAAATTACCTGCAATTAATGAAATATATAAACCATATTTATATAAAGTGTTATTATCAATTGATTTCTTATTATATACTTCCCTAATTTTTATCATTAATTCTTTTTCATTATTAGTAAAAGGATAAATATTGTCAACATCAAGTATAGCCCATACGCCAACTATATCGGTAAATGATTTAATTTTATCTATGTTTACTAAGTGTAAAGATTCTAATAAATCAAATTCTTTTAATAAATTTATTCCTACTTGTCTATTATTAGATATAAATATCTTACCTAATTCTTGTTTTTTGCGATGATAAGATAAACTATTAAGTAAATATTTATTTTTATTAATGGCTATATAAACATCATTACTTAATTTAAAATTTAAAATAGTAGCAAAACGAATAGCTCTTAATATTCTTAAACTATCTTCTTGAAATTTTACACAACTATTACCAACTGTCTTAATTATTTTATTATTTAAATCCTCTTGAGCTTTTAATAAATCAATAACTTTCCCATCTTTATTTATACAAATTGTATTGATAGTAAAATCTCTTCTAAGCAAATCGTTATACAAATTATCTATGTATTTTATTTCAATAGGTTTTCGATTATTTAAATATGTTAGTTCCTCTCTAAAAGTCGTTATTTCAAATCTAATGTTTTTAATTAATAAAGTAATTGCTCCATAATCTTCATGTGGAAGACAAGCATCTTTAAAGATTATTTTTAAATCTTTAGGTGTAGCATTTGTACAAATATCAACGTCTAAAGAATTAACGTCAAGTAAATAATCTCTAACAAACCCACCCACTATATATGCATCAAAATTATTATCGCAAATTTTTTTTAAAATTTTTAATGAGGTCTCTAACACGGCACACCTTCTTCCATCTTCATTATATCAAAAAAATAAAAAAAAGCCAAAAGGCTTTTTTATTAATTTACTGATTCTTTTAATGCTGAACCAGCTTTAAATGAAACGGCATTTCTTGCAGCAATTTTAACAGTTGCTCCAGTTTGAGGATTTCTACCATCTCTAGCTTCTCTTCTTGAAACTGAGAAAGTTCCAAATCCAACTAAAGCGACTTTGTCTCCTTTTTTAAGAGCACTAGTAATTGCTTCTAATGTAGCATCAAGTGCCTTAGCAGCATCGGTTTTTGTTAATTCTGCAGATTTTGCAATTGAATCAACTAATTCTGTTTTTTTCATGTATAAATTCCTCCTATTTTTTCCTAAGCATTATATGCTTACATATATAAATTATCATGTATTATCTAAAATAGCAAATAAATTATTCAAATTTTACTCATTTTTGTCTAATTATTTCATTATTTGTTTAATTCTTTTAACAATTCAATTGTTTTTCTTATTTCTAAATCATATTTAACTAAATCAACCCCACCAAATTTGCTTAAAAATTCTTCTTTTTTCATCTTATATTTATCTGCTAAAGTTGAAGCTTCTTTATCTGCATCTTCCATACTAACTTCTAATTTTTCTTGTTTTATAATTTCATCAATCATTAATCTTTGGAAAACATGTTTATGAGCTTCTTTTTCTAATTTACTCTTTAGTTCTTCTTCTGTTGAATGTGTTAGTTGATAATATAATTCAAGTGATATTCCTTGCATCTTTAATTGTTCTTCATATCTACCTAATAATCTGTTTGTCTCTTCTAAAACCATTTCTTCTGGGACATCTATATCAGTTTGATCAGCTACTTTGTCTAATAATATATCCACGTATTTATTTTCTGTTTCTTCTTCTTTTCTAACTCTTATTGTCTCTTTTACTTCTTCTTCAAGGGTTTCTTTACTGTTAACCCCTTCCATTCCTAAATCTTCAAATAAAGTATCATCTAATTCACGATTCTTCTTTTCTTTAATTTCATTTAACTTAACTTTAAAGACAACTTCTTTACCTGCTAAGTCTTCAGCTTGATAATCTGTTGGGAAAGTTAAATTAACATCTTTTTCATCGTTTTTCTTCATTCCTATTAATTGTTCTTCAAATCCAGGAATAAATGTATTACTACCAATTACAAGTGAATAATTATCGGCTTTACCACCTTCAAATGGAATATTATCTTTAAAACCTTCAAAATTAATAATCGCTGTATCTGTATTTTCTAATGGCCCTTCTTTTTCAACTAATTCACTGAATCTTTCTAATAATTTATCTATTTCTTCTTTTACTTCTTCAGTTGTTACTTCAACTTTTTCTTTTGTAACATTTAAACCTTTATATTTTTTTATTGTTACTTTTGGTGCGGTAATAACTTTAAATTCAAATGTTGCAGCCTCTTTTGTAACCTCTTTAATATCTACTGTTGGTTGAACAACAGGCATAATATCAGGATTTTCTTCCATAAGAGTTTCATAAACTTTTGGAAGAACTATATTAATAGCCTCACTAAATAAAGATTCTAAACCATATTTTTTAATAAATACATCCTTAGGAACCTTTCCTTCTCTAAAGCCATCTATTTTAACTGTTTTAATAGCCTTTTTAAAAGATTTATCTAAAGCTTCTTCCCATTCTTCCTTAGCAACCTTTTTAACAAATAATTTAACATTTTCTTTTTCTTTCATTTTCTATTCCTCCTTGTGTTATATATTATATAATAATTATATGGTTAAAGTAAAGTTTATTTACCATATAATACAAAAAAGTAAGACGTGCTTACTTTATTTTAGTTATTTCAATTTTATATGAACCATTTGGGCTTTCTACTTCAACAACATCGCCAACCTTTTTATTAAGTAAAGCTTTCGCTATTGGACTTTCATTAGAAATCTTACTCATAAAAGGATCTGCTTCTTGACTACCTACTATTTTGTATTCTTCTGTATCTTCTTCATCAACATATTTAATTGCTACTGTTGAACCTAAAGATACTTTATCTTTAGTCTTATTAGTTATAATTACTGCATTATCAATCATTATTTCTAATTTCTTAATACGATCTTCTAATTGAGCTTGTTCATTTCTTGCCGCATCATAATCAGCGTTTTCACTTAAATCTCCAAGCGCTCTTGCTTCTTTGATTGAAATAATATTTTCGGGTCTTTTAACTTGTATTAAAATATTTAACTCTTCTTTTAATTCTTTTAGACCTTCTTCAGTTAAATATATAGCCTTTTTTTCATTCATTTTGAATTTCACCTCTTCTTCGTTTACAGTTATAAATTTTACTACATATTTATCTAAAAGTCAACTCTTATTTAAATTAATTGATATATAAACATAATAATAGTATAATTAATTTAGGAGAGTTTATGAATGAAATAGAAAATCAAATTAAAAGTATTTTAATTAAATTAAGGCCCTTTTTATTGGATGATGGTGGAGACATAAAATTTATTAAGTATGAAGACAATATTGTCTACGTAGAGTTTTTAGGGGCATGCACTAATTGTCCAATGCGAAGTCATACTTTAAAGTTGGGTATTGAAGAAGCTTTAAAAAATGAAATACCTGAAATAAAAGAAGTAATTAATATTAATTAATAATACTTCTTTTTTGTTAGCCAATCAATATTTTTTAAATTAGTATATTTTTTAATAATATAAAATAAATCAACTAAAAGTTCTTCATATTCTATAGAATTTTCTAAAATAATATTAATATTTTTAATATCCATTTGGCTGTTAATTATACGATCATATATATCAAAAAAATTACTAGGAAATAATAGCCGGGCAAATAATATATGATATCCTAAATCAGACAGGCGAATTTCTAAAAACATTTTATCTAATTCTTCTATATTTAGTGTCTTATTATAAAATGATGATTTAATATATTCAGCAATATCTCTTGCTTTATGGTCTATAATTATATTTAAAGGATTATATAAATCATTTTGTTTATACTTACTACTTACTCTTTTATGAGAAATAGTTAAATTATCTAAAATAGTAGGGGCTAAATCAATTAAACTATCCGTTAAATAACTTATAGCATTTTCTGCTAAACCAATATAATATGGTAATACATTCATTAATTTATAATATTTAATATTTAAATGTTCAATTTGATATTCATAATAATCAATCTTTTTACTCCATAATTGAATCCATTTAAAATACTTAAAATTAGCTTTCTCACCTATCGACTTTCTTTGCATTTCTAAAATATCAAGTAAATCAATATTATAATTATCTAATATATTTATATATTTTATAAGCATATAGTATTTATTATTATACAAAAATAATATTTGTTTTTGTTTATTAACTATTATTTTTAATTTATCATTATATTTATTAATATTAAATATATCATTTACTTCATCAAGGTTTCTTGTGTATTCTAAAACAATATAATTTAAAAAGTAATAATTATTATCTTTTTTTATAATATTTTGATTATCTAAATTATAATAATAATTAAGTACTTCCCTCATATTTATATCACCTATTTAAGTATATGTAGTATTTTACAATTTAATAATTATAAAACAAAAAAGCAAATAAGTGAATTTGCTTTTTTTACTAAATATATATAAAATAGAAGAAGCTATAATAATTATACTTACTCTAAATTATCTTTGAATAGGATGTTCCTGAATTTGTACTGTTTCAACTAAAGATGTATCAAGTTGTTTTATTTGTTCATCTTTTTTTGTAATAATCTCTGTTGATTTATTTATTATTGAATTATTTACTTCAATTTGTTCTTCTAATGATTTAATATGACCTTGTGAATCTCTTCGTAAACTTAGAGCTTTTTCTTTTTTAGCAAGTAAAATTTCTTTAGTTTGTGCAAGTTTTATATCATATTGTTTTTGTTTTTCTTCAACTTCTTTTTGAGTTATAGTTTTAAGTTCTTCACTATTTTTTAACTCTTGTTCCTTTTGTTTTTCAATAGTAACTAAAGATTCATTCATACTATCAAGTTCTTTTAGTTCTTGAACTAATTTTTCTAATTCAGGAAATGCATTAACGTTTGTAGGAACAATTGTTTGAACTTCCGGTTTAATTAAACCATCCAAATCAAAATTTTGATGTTGTTCAATATTTACTGGCTTATCAGATGAATCTATTATACTATTCCAATCAAATTTTTGATTTTCATCATTATTTAAGGGTTTATCAGATTGGTCTAATAATGTATTCCAATCAAAAGATGAATCAGCTTCTGTTGGTTTAACAATCTCATCAATGTTATCGCCTGTTTCAACTACTTTAAATGTTTCCATTTGCTCATCTTTATGGTCTTTTAGCATTTGATTAACATCTGTATCTAAAGTGCCATAAACCTTCTTAAATTGTAATTCATCAATAACACTTTCTTTCATCATCTTAAATAATACAATGTTTTTAAGCCATTTAATTGGACTATTTGCTTTTACCTTAATAGCTTTTTTATAAGCCTTATTTTCGAAGTTATCAGCCTTAAATGAGGCAAATTCTCTTTGTTCATTTAACTTATAAAGTTTGACAAACATTTTTCCTAAATTTTCCGCCATTTCTTCAGCAGTTGGGCTAAAAACACCACTAGTGTCTTTTTTATATTCTTCTAACGATACTTTTATTTCTTTCTTCATCGTATTTAATTTAGTTGTTGTAATTCTTAAATCTGTTCTTAAACCCTGTTCTTCTAATCTTTCTTTTTCCTCAGGTGAAGAAAATAATTTAACCGTGTAATACTCTGCATCAAAAACTTTCGCCTTAATCTTTTCAATTATCTTTCTTTTAACATGACCTAAATTTTCAAAACTAATAGCTTTAGTTTTTAATCTATGGTCCATGCAATTTGTTGATGAAGGTACTGAGGCTTGTAAAATTATTTCATCAGTAAGTCCATCATTTAAATCATTTATATTTTCATTTGACATATTCATATACCTCCTTATTGTTGTTCTGTATCTTTAGATAATTCTCTTAAAACATCTTTAATCTTTGACCATTCTTCATTACTTTCAACGCTTCCTAATTTAGGGCCATTTTCAGTTCTAGTTACAGATGAAACATATATAGTCACATTTCCACTACTATCAATTTCATTTTTTGTATAAACAATATATTCTTTTTTCGTATCCGTAAATTCAAAAGAGAATAATACTTCAACCTTTTCAACAGTTCCATCTTCTAAGTTAATATCCATTACCATCTTTTCTTCTTCGCTTTTTAATTCCTTATTTATATCCATTTTTTTGTCCTCCTAATATTCTTATCTTCATTTTATCAACTTTTTTAATATATTTCAACTATTATTTTAATATTTTTAATATTTTTTTTAATATTGATTCTTCTTTTACTTTAATATATATTTTTTCACGATGAATTTCTTTATCATTAAGCATGATTATTGCATTGCCTACCTCTTCTTTATTAATATATTTAGTTTTGTTTTTTAGTTTTATAATAGTTTTTATATTGTTTTTTTCAATATTATCTAAAGGATAATAAAAAGAATTCTTGACGTAAACATTATGTCTAAAAATATTTTTATCAATGTCAAATGAATTTTTATCTAAAATTAAATATCTTTTATAATTTTTATAAATGTATTGATATAAATTTTGGTGATTTAAATACATATTAGGATCATTTAAAGTAACTGCTGTTAAATTAAAATGATTTTTAGATGCTGTTGTTACTAATGTTTTCCCAGCTTTTGGTGTATAACCTGTTTTTCCTCCCGTTGCATATTTGTAATTTGTCAATAATTCATTACGGTTATACCATAAATAACTTTTATTAGAACTTACTGTTTTATATTTTTTCGTACCACTTATTTCTTGATACTCTTTTAATTTACTTGCATAACTTGATAAAATAGCCATATCATAAGCACTAGAATAATTTTTTGTTTCTTCATCTAAACCATGAGGATTTTTATAAATCGTATTAATCATTCCTATTTTTTTAGCTTTTTTATTCATCATTAAAACAAAATTATCAACTGTTCCGCCTATGTTTTTAGCAAGTACAATTGCGGCATCATTTCCACTCCTAAGTAGCAATCCATATACTAAATCGCGAATTAATATTTCTTCATTTAATTCTATATATATATTTGTCCCATACATAGTAAGAACTTCGTCTCCAACTTTAACTACTTCATCCATTTTACCTGATTCTATAGCAAGTACTGCTGTCATTATTTTTGTAATTGAGGCAATTAAACGATCTTCAGTAATGTTTTTAGCATACAATATTCTTTCACTTTCCATATCCATAACAATTCCTGATGATGCGTTGATACTTATTGCTATAGTATTTATTGGCAACATTAAAATAAGTATTATAATTATAATTTTTTTCATTTCTTCACCTAAATAAATATATGTATAAAAAAAACAATTAGAAATTTATCTAATCGTCTTATTTATACATTCCTTGTAACTTTTGTCTTTGTGTTTCATTTAAATCTGCAACTTTCCAAGTTTTATCTGTTTTTTTAACATCAAAAGTAATTGTATATTTAATTTTTACTTTTGCATCTTTTAATTGTTTAATTTTATAATCATTTACTTTTTCTGTTGACACTTTATTGTCAGTGCCCATAAATTCTTTTTCATGTTCCATTGTATACTTGTTTGCTTTATCAACTTCAGATATTAAATCAACTACTTCAATTTGAACTTCAACGGTTGCTTTGTTTCCATCAACTGTTTCATTCTTGATTTTATAAGTTAAATTCTGATATTGCTTTTTAATAACATCTTTATAGTCTTTCTTGTGTGTTTCATTAAATGTTGGTTCATTGCTAACAACTTCATCTAATTGACTAACTAATTTTTTATCTAAAGATTGATATTTACCTAGTAGTTCTTCAACTCTTTTAGTTGGCGTATTCATCATATCTTTAAAACTACATCCAGTTAATAAGCCTAATGTTAAAACAAATAATATTATTTTTTTCATAAATTTCCTCCTTATTAAATAGTTTATCTAATAAAAGTACTTTTATACATTAAAAATCTAAATTCTTAGGCGTACGAGGATATGGAATAACGTCTCTAATATTTTCAACCCCAGTTAAATAAATAAGTAAGCGTTCAAATCCCATTCCAAATCCCGAATGAACACATGTTCCATATTTTCGTAAATTTAAATACCAATATAATTCTTCTTTATCAACATGCATTTCATCCATTCTAGATGCTAGTTTTTCAAATCTTTCTTCTCTTTGGGAACCACCCATTAATTCTCCAGCCCCTGGTACTAATAAATCAACGGCCGCTACTGTTTCTTGGTCTTCATTTTGACGCATATAAAAGGCTTTAATATCTTTAGGCCAATCTTTTACAAAAACTGGAGATTTAAAATGAACACTAGTTAAATATTTTTCATGTTCAGTGGCTAAATCTTCTCCATGTTTAGGAATATTTTCAAAATTTTCGTGACTATTAATTAAAATATCTATTGCTTCTTTATGTGTAATTCTAACTGCTCCTTTATTAAGAATCATATTTAATTTATCAATTAGTCCTACTTCGACAAATTTATTTAAAAATTCCATCTCTTCTTTAGCGTGCTCTAAGACATATTTTACAATATATTTTAACATATCTTCTTCAATATCCATAATACCATCTAAATCACAAAAGGCCACTTCAGGTTCGATCATCCAAAACTCCGAAGCATGTGTTTTAGTATTTGAATTTTCAGCTCTAAAAGTTGGGCCAAAAGTATATACTTTTTTAAAAGCATGGGCAAAGGTTTCTGCTTGTAATTGTCCAGAAACTGTTAATGAAGCCTTTTTACCAAAGAAATCTTTCTTATAATCAATGCTACCATCATCATTTTTAGGCAAATGATTAGAATCTAACGTTGATACATTAAACATTTCTCCGGCCCCTTCACAATCACTTCCTGTAATTATTGGAGCATGAAAATAAATATAACCTCGTTCTGTAAAATATGAGTGAATTGCAAATGATGCAATACTTCTTATTTTAAAAACTGCTTGAAATAAATTAGTTCTAGGGCGAAGATAAGCCACTTCTCTTAAAAACTCACGTGAATGTTGTTTTGGTTGAATAGGATAATCTTCTAAAGAATCACCTATTAAAATAACATCTTTAGCTACTATTTCAAACTCTTGGCCTTCTTTAGGTGATTTAATTAATTTCCCTATTACTTTAATTGAACTTCCCACGCGGTACTTGCTTATTTCTTCAAAAGTAACTAAACTATTATCATAAACTATTTGAACACTTTTAAAATAGGTCCCATCAAAAAAATCTATAAACCCATATTCTTTTTGTTTACGATGGTTTCTAATCCATCCTAAAATCTCTACTTCTTTTTCCAAAAAATCATTCTTTTTTTCATACAATTCTTTAACATCTAACATAACTTTTTCCTCCATTAAAAAAACAATAACTTTATCCATAAGGGACGAAATTTATTGTCTTTTTTTTCCGCGGTACCACCCAAATTATTATATAAATATAATCACTTATAAACATAACGGTGTCTCTTCCGGCTTATTCTACTTAATTCTTTAAGCTCTTCTTAGTGTTTTTCATATTATTTAATTATTAACTTTCACCTTATGTTAACTCTCTTTAAATATTAATAATATTACTCCTCTAATTCTTCGATTTATAAATAGATTATAAAGGATAAATAATTAAATGTCAAAACAAACTTGTTATACCTTCTTTAATA
>JAVWBB010000003.1:0-40042 GCA_036649735.1 Bacilli bacterium | reverse complement strand
ACTATATCAATGCTTTGTATTTGTCAAATATTATTTGATAAAGTCCATTATTAATTATAGTAACTAATTTAAAATGTGAATGTCTTATATTATAAAAGATAATTTATTTTATCTTTTTTGTTATAAATACAGGATTTTTAAAATTTTAGTCTATTATTTATTTGTTAAAAATAGTATAATATATATAATTAATTGATGAATATTATAATAAGGAAAGAGGAAAAGATGAAAAAGATGATATTAATACTAATTATTAGTATGTTTATAAGTGGTTGTTCTAATAAAGTACTTGATAATGAAAAACCAATAATTACTTTAAAAGATTCTAAAGACATAGTTATATATGAAGGAGACATTGTTCCTACACTTGAATATGAGGTAACCGATAACGCAGATAAAGACATAAAAGTTCTTGTGAGTGATGATGTTGACAATAAAAAAGCTGGGGTTTATACGATTAAATATAGTGCCAAAGACAAAAGCGGTAATAAAACAGAAATACTTAAGAAAGTAACCGTAATGAAAAAAATTAGTGTTGTTGATGGGATAACTTATGTTAAAGGGGTATTGATAGTTAATAAAAAGTATCATTTACCAAGTACATATAACCCTAATGTGCAAAAAGTGGCATTAGATGCACATGCTAATATGAAAAAAGATAGCAAATTTCCACTGACAATAATATCTAGTTTTAGAAGTTTTTCATATCAACAAAAATTATTTAATGACTATGCTAATTTACATGGAATAACCGAAGCAAATAGATTTTCGGCTAAAGCAGGAGAATCAGAGCATCAAACTGGACTTGCTTTTGATATAACTAGTTTAAATCAAAACTATGCGAATACTTTAGAAGGAATTTGGTTAAAAAACAATTGTCATAAGTATGGCTTTATTATCAGATATCCTGAGAATAAAGAAGCAATAACAGGATATATGTATGAGCCTTGGCATATTAGGTATGTTGGGATTGATCTAGCTACTAAAATATATAATAGTGGTAAAACATTAGAAGAATATTTAGAAATTAATTAGAAATTACATATATATTTCATATTAAATATTTATTAAGTTGATTAAAGTGGAAAATACTTTTATTATTAGTAAAATTTTGGTAGAATAATAGGTATTAGGAGATGACATAATGAAGATATTAAAAAAATTATTTGATCATGAATATAAAGAATTGAGTAGATTTATAAAAATAGCTGATAAGATTGAGGCTATGGACTTAGATATGCAAAAATTATCAGATGCACAATTGAAAGAAAATACAATTAAATTAAAAGAAAAAGTAGCTAATGGAACAGATATTGAAGACGTTTTAGTTGAAGCTTTTGCAACTGCTCGTGAAGCAGCATTTCGTGTAATTGGTGAAAAACCCTTTTATGTTCAACTTTTAGGAGGATTAGCTATTCACTATGGTAATATTTCTGAGATGAAAACAGGAGAAGGGAAAACGCTTACTTCTGTTCTTCCGGCTTATCTTAATGCTTTAACTAATAAGGGTGTTCATATTGTAACAGTTAATGAATATCTTGCTGAACGTGATTCAAATTGGATGGGGGAAATATATCGCTTTTTAGGATTAACTGTAGGCGTTAATTTAAGAACAATGACCCCTGCTGAAAAACAAGAGGCTTATTCGTGTGATATTTTATATTCGACAAATAATGAAATAGGGTTTGACTATTTAAGAGATAACATGGTGGAAAAAAGTGAAAATAGAGTTCAAAGACCACTTAATTTTGCAATAATTGATGAAGTGGATTCAGTGTTGATTGATGAAGCTAGAACGCCTTTAATTATTTCAGGAGGAGTATTTCAAGGGGCTAATTATTATGTAGATGCCGATTCTTTTGCTAAGAAATTAAAAGTTGATGTTGATTACATTTATGATGAAAAAACAAAAAGTGTTAATTTAACAGATGAAGGAACAAAAAAAGCTGAAGAACATTTTCACTTAGCCAATCTTTATGATATGGAAAATAATACACAAGTTCATTTTATCAACCAAGCTTTGCGCGCTAATTATTCAATGAAAAACGATATTGATTATGTTGTTCAAGAAGGTGAAATAGTCATTGTCGATCAATTTACAGGGCGTTTAATGATAGGACGTGCTTTTAGTGATGGACTTCACCAAGCAATTGAAGCAAAAGAAGGCGTAAAAGTTCAAGAAGAGACTAAAACTTTGGCAACAATTACTTTCCAAAACTTATTTAGAATGTATAAAAAATTATCAGGAATGACTGGAACTGCCAAAACGGAAGAAGAAGAATTTAGAAACATTTATAATATGTTTGTAATATGTATTCCAACTAATAAAGATATTATAAGAATAGATGAACCAGATTTAGTTTATTCGACTAAAAAAGGAAAGTACACTGCCATTATTGATGAAATAGCAGCGAGGCATGAAAAAGGACAACCGGTTCTTGTTGGTACAATTGCTATTGAAACAAGTGAACTAATTAGTGAATTATTGCATAAAAGAAAAATCCCTCATGAAATATTAAATGCTAAAAATCATGCTCGTGAAGCTGAGATTATAGCAAAAGCTGGTTCGAGGGGTTCTGTTACAATTGCTACTAATATGGCTGGGCGTGGGACAGATATTAAATTAGGCGAGGGAGTTAAAGAACTTGGAGGGTTGTGTGTAATTGGTACGGAAAGACATGAGTCTCGTCGTATCGATAATCAATTAAGAGGAAGGTCTGGTCGTCAAGGAGATCCAGGATTTAGTCAATTCTATGTTTCTATGGAAGATGAATTAATGGTTAGATTTGGATCAGATAGAATTAAAGAATTAATGCAAAACTTTGGTTTCCCTGAAACCCAAGCAATTAAAAGTAAGGTATTTACAAGTTCAATATCAACTGCTCAATCTCGCGTTGAAGGTAATAACTTTGATAGTCGTAAACAATTATTACAATATGATGATATTATGAATAATCACCGTGAAATAATGTATGCTAAGAGAAATCAAGTTTTAGATAATGAGTCAGTGAGAGAAATAGTTTTAGGCGTTTTTAAAAATCATATAATGGATATTGTAAATGCTCATTTATCTGTAGATGGAACAATTTCAACTGATGATTTAGATAAAATAGTTGTTATGGTTAATGAAAACTTATTAATTAATGATATTAAATCTGATATTTTAGTAGGCTTAAAACCCGATGCTGTAATTGATAAATTAACAGATATTTTGGTTTTAGAATATGATGAAAAATTAAAAAAATTGCCAAGTGATGCGATTAATGAATTTGAAAAATCAGTATGTATTATGGTTATTGATCAACATTGGATGGAACATATTAATACAATGTCACATCTAAGAGAAGGAATACATTTAAGAAGTTATGCTCAAGAAGATCCTTTAATTGCTTATACATCGGAAGGATATAATTTATTTGATGAGATGCTACAAAAAATAGATAAAGATATTACTATGTTTTTAATAAAAGCTGAAGTATCTATTGAACAAAAGGTAGAGAAAAAGCCAAAGAAACTACTTACTAATGATGGCAAGGATGGGGTAAAACAAAAACCTAAAACTGTAGATAAAATAGGGCGAAATGATTTATGTCCTTGTGGAAGTGGTAAAAAATATAAGCATTGTTGTGGGAGGTAAAAATGGAAAAAAATTATCAAAACAGTTTAAAAAAGAGTATTAATGTTCCCAAAACAGATTATGGAAAAAGGAAAAAATTAGAAACTAAATATATTGTAAGAAGAACAGTTGCAGTATTTTTAGCTACGGCAGTTATAGCAATTATGGGAATGGGTGTGAAAAAAGTTGCAGATAATGTTGAACGCTTTTCGGAAATTAAAAGTATTCAAACACAAGAAAGTATAAAGGCTAATACAAAATTAGTTGAAAATGATTTATTTGTCGTACCAGACAATGGTAATTGGCGTAATTCTTACGGTAAAATAGAAGATTTATGCGAAGATGATTTATATGGGTTTACTATATATTTAGGAAAAATGGAAGCAGAAAAAGTAGTTAGAGCATTAGGATATACAGACTTTAATAATTATTTATCAATGAATGGTTATTTTGATTCAGAAGGTCATCCATCGATGACAGTATGGGTTAATTATGAAGAAGCAAGGTTGTTAGAAGCCAAGAAAGGTAATATAAAATAATGAATGATATTAATACTATTTTATTAGAGGATAATAATAATTATATTATTATCGATGAAATACCATACAATGATTTTAAATATGTTTATTTAACAAATGCTTTGGATTCAAATGATTTTTGTATTAGAAAATTAATAAATAATCAAGATTTAATTGGCTTAGATAATGAACAAGAGTTTGATAATGCTTTAAAATTATTTAGAAATAAAAGAGTAAATGATTGAATTTTCTCTTTTTTAATGGTAAAATCTATTAATGGGGCCGATTTGGTTTCGACGGGATTAATTAGGTTAAGACTAGCAAGCCGATGGCAATCGTTAAATGTATCAGTTTAATAACTGGAAACAATAATCAATTAGCTTTCGCTTAATATAAGAGAGGGCGTTTCTATTATTTCTTTATCTACGAGGAATTTTAGAGACTCATTAAAGTAGGTTATATTATATTTATGTTTAGGGAATATAATGAATTTTACTAAACTAGTTATTTAAATTTTCGCTAATTTGAGTTTATATAACAAAATAAATCAAGTTAAATAAGCTTGTAGAGGTCTTAGGTTAATGGTTTCGGACAGGAGTTCAATTCTCCTCGGTTCCACCATGAATAATGCAGCTCTTATTTTATAAGGGCTTTTATTTTGATATAATGTCTTAGATTACAAAATTTAAACACCTTATTAGCAATCTTTAAAAACATGATTTTTATAAAAAAAGATAGTTCTTTACTTTAGTTAAGATGAGCTTTATAATTATTATATTGAGTTAAAGAATATAATTCATTTATAGCAGTAAAATTTTGTAATTAAAAATAATTATAAAATTCTTCGTGTATTAAATTATGGCTATAAAGATATTATTAAGTACTATTAATAAGAATTATACCCATAATAAATATTTAGGAAATATTTAAAGGGAGATTAACAATATGAATGTTAAAAAAGAAATGCCTAAATTATTAATATCATTGGCTGTAGTGCCACTTGTTTTAATATCGGTAATTACTTTTATATCTATTTCTTACTCCGCTTTTAATACTAATAAACGGTATTTAAAGGACCTTGCATTAGCGGTTTCTAAGCAAATAAACAATTATTACACTGAACAAATAAACACAATTATATATTCTAAAGAAATTGAATCATATAAACAATTATTAGATATTTCTAATAAACAAAATATAGTAGATAATCACTTATACACAGATGTTAGTCGATTATTAGAACTGTCTAATAAAACTAGTATTTATATGAATAGAAGTGCCATAGTTGATTTAAATGGAAAAGTAATTTGCTCATCAGACAAAGACTATGAAGGAACAAATGTCAAATTAGAAAAATATTTTAATTTTTCAGAAAAATATAATTGGCAATTAAATAAAAAAAAGAATAACGCTAAAGAAATTGTTGTGAGTGCTCCTATTTTAGATCAATTTAATAAACCAATAGGGTTAATTGTCAACTTTTTTAATATGGATTATGTAATTTCTAGTATTCGTAATTATAAACTAGGAATATCTGGTTATTTGTATGTAATAGATAATGATGGGGAAATAATTAGTCACTATTATAAGGATTATGTAGGAGAGATTAATAAAACACCACATAATAAGCAATTGATTAATTTGTTAAATAATGTTAAGCAAAATAAGTTGGAAAAAAAAGCGGGTTTTATTAGTTATGATAAAGAAAATACATCTATTTTAGCTAGTTATCATACAGTTTATCATAATAATTGGGTAGTAGTTGCAACTATTAATGAAAAAGAAGTATTTGCTGAGGCTATTAGAGTTAGTATGCTTATTTTAATGTTGACGACAATTGTTTATGCAATATCAACTCATATAAGTATTAAGACAGTTAAAAAGTTAATTACGCCATTAGTAGATTTATCTAATAATATTAAAAAAATTGCCAGTGGTAATTTAACATATCGAACAAGATACAACAATGATGATGAATTTAAACAACTGTATGATGATATAAATATTATGGCTGAGAATTTAAATAAGTCTCAAAAAGATTTAGAATATCATGCTTTTGTTGACGTATTAACTAATATTCCCAATAGACAAGCTATTTATAGAGTAATGAAGCAGAGATTTGTAAAAGGAGAAAAACAAGCAGCTATTATGTTGGATTTAGATGGCTTTAAGAAAATAAATGATACTTATGGTCATGATGTGGGTGATATTGTTCTTATTAAAACGGCCGAAATACTTAATAAGTATCAAAGTAAAAATATTTTGTTTAGTCGTTTAGGTGGGGATGAGTTTTATGGCTTTATAGATATTTATGCATCAAAGAAAGAGGTTTTAGATATGTTATGTAATATTTATAATGATATAAATAACATGATAATAATAGAAAATAGTGATGCTAAAGTATCCGCTAGTATTGGAGTAGCTTTTTCTAATAATGAAGATATTTATAGTAAACTAATGAAAAAAGCAGATACAGCTATGTATAAAGCTAAATCTAATAAAGGTAAAGTTAATTACATAGTATATACAAAAAAATTAGATAGTATTGAAAAGCCATAAAAGGCTTTTTTTATGGGTAATTTTAATCATTACAATTACAAAATATTCATATGTTACAGTGGAGTGATAATTATGAGTATTAAATGTAATGGGGCTTTTGAAGGTGGTGGCGTTAAAGGAATTGGATTAGTTGGGGCTATTTCTGTTTTTGAAAATAACAATTATGAATTTATTAATATTGTTGGAACCTCAGCTGGGGCAATTATTGGGGCATTACTTGCTGTAGGATATAATACTATGGAAATAACTAAAATAATGGGTTCTCTTAATTATTTAAAATTTAAACAACCTTCTTTTTTATCTAAATTTGGAATAATTGGTAAAACATTAAATATAGGACTAGACTTTGGAATTTATAATGCTGATTACTTTGAAGAATGGCTAAATGAATTGTTAATTAAAAAAGGAAAAGTTAAATTTAAAGATATTAAAAGGAACATTTTAAAGCCTGAAGAACATAAATATAAATTATATGTAACGGCATCAGATTTAACCAATAATAGGCTGTTAATTTTACCTGATGATTTAAAGCTATTTGGACTTAATCCCGATGAATTTAGCATAGCTAAAGCTGTAAGAATGAGTATGAGTATTCCTATATTTTATGAGCCATTTAAACTAATTGATAATTATGGTAATACTCATTTAATTGTCGATGGTGGTCTTTTAAGTAATTACCCGGTTTGGGTATTAGACAATGGCAAGAAAGAAACACTTATACCTACCTTTGGTTTTAAATTTGTCAGTGATTCTACTAAGTTAACAAAAGAAATATATGATGTTAATATTATAGAATATTTAAAAATGATTATTACAACAACTTTAGATGCTTATGATAAAGAATATATTTCAATCTCAAAAGGAGATTTTGCTAGAACTGTTCCTATTTCTACAATGGTTTATTTGAAAGGTCAAAAGAAAGATATAAGTGCGACTAATTTTGCTATTTCTAAGACTGAAAGTAAAGAATTATACAAAAATGGTATATATGCAGCTCACAAATTCTTAGCTAATTGGGATTTTAATGAGTGGAAAAAGAAATATCGTAGTTGACTGTATTTCTTTTCTTTTGCAAAAATCATTTAAATAAATTATAATAAAGATAAAGATAGGAGATATATTATGGATATAAATGAATTAAGTAGGAATTATGATAAATTATTAGTTAAAATAGATGATTTGTGGAGGTCTCTTTGACATTGACAATAAATTATTAAGAATTATCGATTTAGAAAATGAAACTATAAAAGATAATTTTTGGAATAGTAGTGAAATGAACGAGGTTATAAAAGAATTAAAGTCTTTAAAAGAATTAACCAATAATATTGTTGGTTTGAAAAAGAATATTATTAATAATATTGAATTGATTTTATTATTAAATGATGAAGAGATAGATTTATATAACCAATTAGTTTTAGAATTAAATAGTTTTAAAATAGAATTAGACAATTTAGAAATTACTTTATTATTAAATGGGTCATTTGATTTAAATAATTGTATTTTAGAGGTCCATGCT
This sequence comes from Bacilli bacterium, assembly GCA_036649735.1. Taxonomy (GTDB): domain Bacteria; phylum Bacillota_I; class Bacilli_A; order RF39; family UBA660; genus JAVWBB01. The sequence continues at coordinate 31,833 of JAVWBB010000003.1, read as the reverse complement.
GGAGCTGGTGGAACAGAAGCTTGTGATTGGGCTAACATGCTTTATCGAATGTATGAAAGATGGTGTGAAAAAAGAAACTATAAAATAGAAGTGTTAGAATATCAAGAAGGAGAAGAAGTTGGAATTAAAACGGTTTCCTTTTTAATAAAAGGCGAATACGCCTATGGTTATTTAAAATGTGAAAAAGGTGTTCATCGTTTAGTAAGGCTTTCACCATTTGATTCTAATAATAAAAGACATACTTCATTTGCATCAGTTGAAGTTACGCCGGTTTTTGAAAATGTTGTAGATATTGAAATAAACGAAGCCGATTTAAAAATAGATGTTTACCGCGCTAGTGGTGCTGGGGGACAACATGTAAATACAACTGATTCAGCCGTTCGAATAACCCATTTACCTACAAAAATAGTAGTTACTTGTCAAAATGAAAGAAGTCAAATTAAAAATAAAGAAACGGCTATGTCGATGCTTAAAAGCAAATTAAAATTATTAGAAATAGAAAAAAAACAAGAAGAATTAGATACGATAAAAGGACAGCACTTAAATAATGAGTTTGGGTCACAAATTAGAAGTTATGTACTACATCCGTATTCAATGATTAAAGATCATCGAACAAATTATGAAACTAGTAATGTCGATAAAGTATTAGATGGAGATATAGATAAGTTTATTGAAGAATATTTAAAGCGAGGGAATAAATTATGAATTGGTTTAAAAAAAAGATAACAAATAATAATATTATTAAAAACATTTATAAGAAATTTCGAATTAGAAGATATTTAGGATTGTTATTGGGACTATTTATTTTAGCATTTACTTTTAACGTTTTCTTTTTGAGTAATAATATTGTATATGGAAGTGTCAGTGGTCTAGCTATTATTGTAAAAGAATTAATCGGTTTTGAACCAGCAACATTTATTTTTATATCATCGTTAGTTTTACTTATTATTAGTTTTTTTGCTTTAGGTAAAGAAAAAACAGCCATGTCAATTTTAGGGACTTTATTATTTCCTTTATTTGTTAAGTTAACAGCAGATATTAATATGTATTTGGATATTGATACTAGTAATTTACTTTTAACAGCGATATTTGGTGGTGTTTTATACGGCTTTGGAGCGGGATTAGTCTTTAAAGCGGGATTTACTACCGGAGGAACTGATATTTTAAATCAGATTGCCTCTAAATATTTAAAAATAAGTATGGGAAAAGCAATGTTAATGACTGATGGACTAATTGTTTTAGCAGGAGGATTTGTCTTTGGCTTTACAAAATTTATGTATGCTTTAATTATTCTTTATTTAATTGGGGTCATTACAGATAAAGTATTATTAGGTATTTCTGAGAGCAAAGCTTTTTATATAACGACAAGTAAAGATGAAGAAGTTAGGGATTATATCATTAATGTTTTAGGTCATAGTGTAACAATCTTTAACGTAAAAGGTGGATATAGTAATGATAAGAAAACAATGTTACTTGCCGTAATTCCAACAAAAGAATATTTTGTTTTACGAGAAGGTTTAAGAGAAATAGATGCCGATGCTTTTTTTGTAGTTACTGATTCTTATGAAGTAATTGGGGGAGAATAATGGATGAAGGGATATTAAATAATAATAAGTTTTTTGAGGTATTAAAAAATATTAAAAAAAAGAAATTATTTTTGCGATATTTCATTTTAATTTGTATGTTATTTATTTCGGCAATAAGTTTTAATATGTTTTTATTTTCTACTAAAATAGTAGCAGGTGGTGTGGGTGGTTTATCAATAATTATGGAATCATTATTGGGTATTAAACCGTCTTTATTTATATTGGTTTTAGGATCATCATTATTAATCGTTAGTTTATTTGCATTAGGGTTTGAAAAAACTTCTAGTGCCGTTGTATCAACCTTAATTTATCCTTTTTTAGTAGAAGTCACCGCACCATACATTAGTATGCTTAGAATAGATACAAGTGATTTGATATTAGTTTCATTAATAGTAGGTATTATTAGTGGTGTAACTAGTGGGATTACGTTTAAAATCGGTTTTAGTGGTGGTGGTTTTAATATAATTAGTCAAATATTATATAAATATTTTAAAATATCTTTATCTAAGACATCACTTACAATCAATTCGGTAATAGTTTTAATTGGGGGATTTGTCTTTGGTTGGGAAAAAGTAATGTATGCTATAATTATATTGTATATTAGTTCTGTCATAACTGATAAAGTTTTACTGGGAATATCGAAAAATAAATGTTTTTATATCATCACTAAAAAAGAAAAAGAAATTGAAGATTATATAATAAATAATTTAAAAAGAGGAGTTACAGTTTTTGATACTAAAGGTGGCTTTATTTTAGATAAAAAGAAGATGTTAATGACAGTCATTCCCAGTAAAGAATATTTTTTATTAAAAGAAGGAATAACAATGGTTGATAATGAAGCTTTTGTTGTTGTAAGCGATGCATATCAAGTTGATGGAGGAAAGTAATTAGAGGTAAAAATGAAAACTGTATTTGTAGGGGATAGTTTAACTAGTGGACTTCCAGGAGTTTCTTATTGGAAACACTTAAAGGATAAAACGAATTTAATTAATAAAGGAATAGGTGGGGACACCTTATTTGGTGTAACTAAAAGAATAAATAGAATGCTTAGTAATCATAAATATGATGATATAGAAAAATATATTATTGAAGTAGGGGCAAATGATATATTAGTGCCTATTTTAGAAGAACATTCTAAATATTGGGATAAGTTTGTAGATTTAAAAAAAGAAGTATTAAATTGTATACCAACTAACAATATTAATAAGTTTGAAGAACAATATGAAGAATTGATAAGATTGTTAAAATCTCATAATAAAAAAATAGGAATTATTGGTTTGCCAATCGTTGAAAACGATGATTTAGGTATTGATGAAAAGTTTAAAGAATATAATATTATTGTAAAAAAATTAGCTAAAAAGCATAACATTTCATATGTTGATTTGCGAAAAATGGAAGAAGAATTAAAAACAAAAAAGGGTAATTTATACGTTTGGGGTAAAACTAACATGGGGTTAATGTTAGATACAGTTAAGACTTCGGTTTTACCATTTTCAATGCAAATATCCCAAAAAAGGGAACTTGAAGTTACGGTTGATAGTATTCATTTAAATGAGTTAGCAGCTAAAAAGTTGGCTGAATTAATTGAAGATAGTTTGTTATAATTATACTTTTTACAAATTTTAATTAAAATAAGTCTTAAACCTAGGATTTATCTGATTAAACTTTAACGAAAAACAAGGTCACTTTCTTAGTAATCTTGTTTTTTCTAAGCATAAATGGTAGAATATAGTAACATTAAATTCATATAGTTATTAGTTATACCGCTAAGTATTATTTGTCATAAAAACTAGTTTGTAAAAAACGAGGAAAATGCGTAGAGTAATTTAAAATTAAAAGTTAGTTATATGAATTATATAATTATAGATACTCATAATAAAGTATTAGGAGGAAATAAATATGTTTGAATTACATGCAAAATATGACCCATCAGGAGACCAAATTAAGGCAATTAAAGAATTAACAGAAGGAATTAAAGCAAATAAAAAAGAACAAGTTTTATTAGGAGTGACAGGAAGTGGGAAAACTTTTACAATTGCCAATGTCATAAAAAATGTTAATAAAAAGACTTTAATACTAGCGCATAATAAGACTTTAGCTGGCCAACTTTATTCAGAATTTAAGGAATTATTTCCTAATAATGCTGTTCAGTATTTTGTATCTTATTATGATTATTTCCAACCTGAAGCATACGTTCCTTCAACTGATACATATATAGAAAAAGATTCATCTATCAATGATGAAATAGATGAATTAAGACATGCCGCAACAAGTAGTTTATTATCACGAGATGATGTAATTGTAGTCGCATCTGTTTCATGTATTTATGGAATCGGCGAAAAAGAAGAATATTTAAATAAAATGTTAACCTTAAATATAGGCGATACAATGGAAAGAAACGTTTTATTAACAAAACTTGTGGAAATGTTATATGAAAGAAATGATATGGATTTTAAAAGAGGAACATTTCGTGTAAAAGGGGATGTTGTGGAATTAATTCCTGCATATCAAAGAAGTAATGCTTTTAGAATTGAATTTTTCGGCGATAAAATAGATAGAATTAGTGAAATAGAAGTAGTAACAGGAAATATTATTACAAATAAAAAATCTGTTAGTATATTTCCAGCTAGTCACTTCGTAGTAAGTGATGTTAAATTATTAAATGCTCTAAAAACAATTAAAGAAGAATTAGAGGTACAGTTAAAATATTTTTTAGATAATAATAAATTATTAGAGCATCAAAGATTAAAAGAAAGAACAAATTATGATTTAGAAATGATGGCTGAAACAGGATTTTGTAACGGTATAGAAAATTACTCTAGACATATGTCCGGTAAGTTACCCGGGGAAGCACCTACGGCTTTAGTTGATTTTTTTGGCGATGACTTTTTATTAGTGGTAGATGAGTCACATGTGACATTGCCACAAATAAGAGGAATGTTTAATGGTGATCAAGCAAGAAAACAAAATTTAGTTAACTATGGTTTTAGATTACCAAGTGCATTAGATAACCGGCCATTAAAGTTTGAAGAATTTGAAAAAAAGATAAATCAAGCTATTTATGTATCGGCAACTCCAGGGGATTATGAATTAACAAAAGTTAATAATAAAGTTGTTGAACAAATAATTAGGCCAACTGGTTTATTAGATCCAGTTATCGAAGTTAGGCCAAGTGATGGACAAATAGATGATTTAATTGGCGAAATAAAAGAGCGAATTAGTCGAAATGAAAGAACATTAATAACAACCTTAACAATTAGAATGTCCGAAGAACTTACTAGTTATTTAACTAATTTAGATATTAAGGTGGCATATTTACATAGTGAGATTAAAACATTAGAAAGGCTTAGAATAATTAGAGATTTAAGACTTGGTAAATATGATTGTATTGTGGGAATTAATTTACTTCGTGAAGGAATAGATTTACCAGAGGTAAGTTTAATTGCAATTTTAGATGCTGATAAAGAAGGATTTTTAAGGAGTTCTAGGAGTTTGATTCAAACAATAGGAAGATGTGCAAGAAATTCTAGTGGTAAGTGTATTATGTATGCTAATAAAATTACTGATAGTATGGCTTTTGCAATTAGTGAAACTAAAAGAAGACGAGCTATTCAAGAAGAATATAATAAAACACATAATATTATACCTACGACGATTATTAAAGATATAAGAGATTTAATTAGCAATGTTGATTTAGGTAGTGATAAAAAAATTAAGATGTCTAAAAAAGAAAAAGAATTTACTTTGGAACGTTTAGAAGAAGAAATGCGTAAGGCTGCTAAAGATTTAGATTTTGAAAAAGCAATGGAATTAAGAGATATAATGTTAGAAATAAAGAGCGGAAAATAAGCATAATCTAGATACTTGGGTGTCAAAAGGTGCAATGTTGTCCAAAAAGAGGGTGTCAAAAGGTGCAATGTTGTCCGAAAAGAGGGTGTCAAAAGGTGCAATTGTGTTGACAAAGGCCTTTTTTTTTGTTATTATTTAACTGAATGGAGGTATTTATGCAAAGATTATTTGAAAAAAAAATGATGAATTGGGTTAAGTCAGGAATGAAAAAGCCACTGATGGTTATTGGTGTAAGACAAATAGGGAAAACATATACAATTAATCAATTTTGTAAAAATAATTTTAAAGAAGTCCTATATTTTAACATCGAACTAGATAAAGATATAAAAGAAATATTTGAAAACACTTTAGATGATATTAAAATTATTGAGCAAATAGAGTTAAAAATAGGGAAAAAAATAGACATAGAGAAAACTATTATGTTTTTTGATGAAATTCAAGTATCTGAAAAGTTTATTACTTCATTAAAATATTTTTGTGAATCAAAATTAAATTATAAAATTGTATGTGCGGGATCGTTGTTGGGAGTTAAAATAAATAGATTTTCTTCGTCTTTTCCTGTAGGAAAAGTAAGAATGGAATACATGTATCCAATGAATTTCTTAGAATTTTTAATAGCTTTGAAAGAGGAAATGTTAATAGATAAAATAAGAAATTGTTATAAAGACTTTTCAAGTATGCCAAACTTTTTGCATGAAAAAGCTATTTATTTATATAAACTTTATTTGTGTATCGGTGGAATGCCCGAAGCAGTTGCCAATTTTTTAGAATGTAATAATGACGTGATGCTGTTTGATACTAAAATTCTTTCAAATATTGTAGATATGTATATAGCTGATATGAATAAATATACAATAAGTAGTATTGAAAGTATAAAAATAGAGAAAGTGTACAAAAACATACCTAGTCAATTGGCAAAGGAAAACAAGAGATTTAAATATGCACTATTAGAAGAAACAGCAAGGAAAAGACACTATCAAACAGCTATAGAATGGTTAGTAGCAGGAAACATGATTTTGGAATGTAATAATGTTACGAAGCCAGAGAAACCTTTAAAAGTATATAAAGATGAAGATAATTTTAAATTATATTTAAGTGATGTAGGAATACTTACAAATTTAAGTGAAGTTAAATTATCAGATATAATGTTAGATAATTTATTTATGTTTAAGGGGGCCTTATCAGAAAATTATATTGCGCAGGAATTTAAATCACAAGAAGTATCTTTGTATTATTGGACTTCTAAGAGAAATGCAGAACTAGACTTTTTAATATATAATCAAGATGGAATAATTCCAGTAGAAATTAAATCAAGTTATAATAACACTTCAAAAAGTTTAGGCTTTTACATTGATAAATTTAATCCTAGTTATGCAATTAGAATATCACCTAAAAATTTTGGATTTGAAAATAATATTAAGTCAATACCACTATATGCCGTATTTTGTTTAGCTGAGGAAATAAGTAAAAGTAAGTAAAAAAGAATAGCAATATTCTTTTTGCTTATAATAAATATATACGATATTTAAATAATTTGGTATAATAGGAGGGAATTAATGAGGTGGATTATGGATAAAATAATAGTTAAAGGTGCAAGAGAGAATAATTTAAAAAATATTGATATAGAATTACCCAAAAATAAACTTATTGTTATGACTGGAGTATCGGGAAGTGGAAAGAGTTCTTTAGCGTTTGATACAATATATGCTGAAGGTCAAAGAAGATATGTTGAAAGTTTATCTGCTTATGCTAGACAATTTTTAGGAAACGCTGATAAACCTGATGTTGATTCTATTGAAGGATTATCACCAGCTATTAGCATTGATCAAAAGACAACAAGCAAAAATCCACGTTCAACCGTTGGAACAGTTACGGAAATATATGATTATTTGAGACTTTTATACGCTAGAGTAGGAACAGCTTATTGCCCTGTTCATAAAATACCTATTTCATCACAAAGCATTGAAGAAATAACGAATAAAGTTTTAGAATATCCACTAGGAACTAAGATTATTATTATGTCCCCAGTTGTAGATGGAGAAAAGGGAACACATAAAGAAACTTTAGAAAAATTAAAAAAAGAAGGATTTGTACGTGTAAGAGTAAATGGTGAATTAAAAGATTTAATAGAAGAAATAGATTTAGATAAAAATAAAAAAAGTAAGATAGAAGTAATTGTCGATCGTATTGTTTTAAAAGAAGATAGTCGAAGTAGACTATATGAATCAATAGAAATATCGACAAAGTTATCAGAAGGAAAAGTAATTGTCGATATCGTAGGGGATAAAGAAATAGTATTCTCTGAAAATTTTGCTTGCCCACTGTGCAATTTTTCTTTACCAGAATTAGAGCCTAGAACTTTTAGTTTTAATGCCCCTTATGGTGCATGCCCTGATTGTAAAGGACTAGGAATTAAATTAAAAATAGATGTTGATTTAGTTATTCCGGATAAAAATAAATCAATTAATGAAGGGGCAATTTTAACTTTAAGCGATGATCAAGAAGGAATTTACTATAAAAGATTGGAAGCAACTTGTAAGCATTATAAGATAGATTTAAATAAAAAAGTAAATAAATATACAAAAAGAGAATTAGAAATTATTCTTTATGGAAGTGATGAGATAATTCATTTTAATTATGCTTCAAAAAGTGGGAATACTTTTAATTCTAAAGATTATTATGAAGGAATTATTAATAATTTAGAAAGACGTTATATGGAAACATCAAGTGAGTGGATTAGAGATTGGCTAGAAAACTATATGATTGAAGAAGTTTGTGAAACTTGCCATGGGGCTAGATTAAAAGATAGTGTTTTATCTATTTTAATTAATAATAAAAATATTTATCAGATTACTTGTATGAGCGTAATAGAATTACTGAAGTTTTTTAATAATATTAAGTTGACAAAACAACAAGAAGAAATATCAAAATTAGTAATTAAGGAAATAAAAGAACGATTAATGTTTTTATTTAATGTGGGACTTGGTTACTTAACTTTAGCAAGAATGGCAGGGACTTTATCAGGAGGAGAATCACAAAGAATTCGTTTGGCAACTCAAATTGGTTCTAGATTAACAGGAGTATTGTATGTTTTAGATGAACCTAGTATTGGGCTTCATCAAAAAGATAATGAAAAACTTATTAAAACTTTATTAGATATGCGTGATTTAGGAAATACTTTAATTGTTGTAGAACATGATACGGATACAATGCTAGCTAGTGATTATTTAGTAGATATTGGGCCAGGTGCTGGTTCTGATGGAGGATATATAGTTGCAAAAGGGACACCACAAGAAGTTATGAAAAATGAAAATAGTATTACTGGTCGCTATTTAAGTAAAAAAGAATATATTGAAGTACCAAAAAAAAGAAGAAAGCCAACAAAAGAATATTTAGAAGTAGTTGGGGCGACTGCTAATAATTTAAAAAACATAACGGTTAAATTTCCAATTGGATTATTTACTTGTGTTACAGGAGTATCAGGAAGCGGAAAAAGCACTTTAGTAAATGAGATACTTTGTAAAGGTGTTAGTAGTAATTTATATAAAACTAAAGATAAACCAGGAAAACATAAAAAGATTAATGGTTTAGAATTAATTGATAAAGTTGTTGAAATATCGCAAGATCCAATTGGTAGGACGCCAAGAAGTAATCCAGCGACTTATACAAGTGTTTTTGATGATATAAGAGATTTATTTACAAATACAAAAGAAGCTAAAATATTAAGTTATGCTAAAAATAGATTTTCTTTTAATGTAAAAGGTGGAAGATGTGAAGCATGTCGTGGTGATGGAGTTAAAAAAATAGAAATGCATTTCTTACCAGATGTTTATGTTCCTTGTGAAGTGTGTCATGGAACAAGGTATAATAGTGAAACGTTATCAATTAAATATAAAGGGAAAAATATTGCAGATATTTTAAATATGCGTGTTAGTGAAGCAATTGAATTTTTTGATAATGTTCCTAAAATAAAAAATAAATTATTAGTACTCGAGGCAGTAGGAATTGGTTATATAAAATTAGGACAAAGTGCAACAACATTATCAGGTGGAGAAGCTGGTAGAGTCAAACTAGCAAAAGAATTGCAAAGAAAAGCAACTGGAAAGACATTATTTATTTTAGATGAGCCTACAACTGGGCTTCACAGTGCAGATATAAAGAGACTACTTGCAATAATTCAAAAAATAGTAGATAATAAAGATACAGTAATTGTGATAGAGCATAACTTAGAAGTAATTAAGTGTGCAGACTATATTATTGATTTAGGTCCTGAGGGTGGAGATATGGGTGGAGAAATTATTGCTTTAGGAACACCTGAGGAAATAGTCAAAGTTAAAGAGTCATATACTGGAGAATTTTTAAAAAAAGTATTATAAGGAGTTAATTTATGGGAATGATTATCGTTGAAAACAAAAAAGATATTAAAAAAAGAAGATTAATGGGATTAATTGATTGGTTAGTTTATATGGTGGGATATGCAGTTGTATTAGTTATTATTGCAACACTATTTAAAAAATCTTTCCAAATAGACAGTAGTTACTTTGGACTTTATTATTTATTGGCCGCAGTTTTAATTTATGCATTAAATAAAACTGTTAAACCAATTCTATTCTTTTTAACCCTTCCAATTACAGGACTTACAATGGGATTATTTTATCCAGTATTAAATATATTTGTTTTAAAAATGGTTGAATTATTATTGGGTAGTAAGTTTGTTTTACATGGAACATTTATATTATTTGTTATTGCAATATTAATTTCAGTACTTAATATATTAATGGAAGGATTCATAATTAAACCAATACTAGAAAGATTAAAAGAAAATGAATAGGGTAGCAATAGATTTAGGATTTTTTCAAATTTATTGGTATTCAATCTTTATCTTTTTGGGAATCCTTTTTGCTAGTATTGTTATGTTTAGAGAAATAAAAAAAAGAAATATTAATGAAGATTTCTTTGTTAATTTACTTTTTTATTCAATTATAGTAGGGTTTTTAGGCGCTAGAATATATTATTGTGCCTTTAATTTTGATTATTATAGTAAAAATATTTTAGAAATATTCGAAATATGGAATGGTGGATTAGCTATTCATGGTGGATTACTATTTGGCTTTTTATTTGTATTATATTATACTAGAAAATATAAAATTAACACTTTTAGAATAACAGATATAGCCGCACCAGCCCTTTTAATAGCCCAAGCAATTGGCAGGTGGGGTAATTTCTTTAATAGTGAAGCATATGGAGCGATTACAACAAAGGCTCAATTACTTAAACTACAAGTGCCAAATTTTATTATTGAAGGTATGAGAATAGATGGGGAATATAGAGTTCCAACTTTTTTATATGAATCTATTTGGAACTTAACGGGATTTTTTTTACTTTTGATTATTCGAAAATATAAATATTTAAAGATCGGTCAATTATCTGGACTTTATTTAGTCTGGTATTCGTTTGGTAGATTCTTTATTGAATTTAATCGAGCAGATAGTTTAATGCTTGGTCCGATTAAAATAGCTGTTTTAGTATCAGTTTTATTATTTATAATTGGTATTATAATGATTATATACTTCAGTCGTGGAGCCAAGTTTGATAACTTGTATAATGAGAGGGAAACTAATGAAATTAAATTTTGATGTAATAATAATAGGTTGTGGAGTTGCTGGAATGAGTGCAGCAATATATTTAAAAAGAGCTAAAGTAAATTGCTTACTGTTAGAAAAAATGGTACCAGGTGGACAAATAATTAAGTCATCGACAGTAGAAAATTATCCAGGATTTCTTAAAGTAACAGGAGCAGAATTTAGCGAAAAAGTATTTGAACAAATTAAAAGTTTAGACGTTCCTTATAAATATGGGAATGTATTAGAAATAATTGATAATGGTGAATATAAAACTGTAAAGACAGATTTAGAAGAAATTACTTGTAAAAATATAATTATAGCAACAGGACGAACATTTAAATTATTGGGAATTAATAAAGAGGAAGAATATATAGGGCATGGAATAAGTTATTGTGCTACATGTGATGGAACTTTATATAAGAGTAAAGATGTAATTGTTATAGGTGGTGGGAACACTTCTTTGGAAGAAACAATTTATTTATCTAATATTTGTAAAAGTGTTAATATAATTCACAGAAAAGATAATTTTACTGGAGAGTTAGGATTAATTGATAAAGTTAAGGCTTGTTCTAATGTTAATTATTATTTTAATAGCATTGCAAAAGACTTAGTAGTTAAAGATAATAAAATAATAGGTTTAAATGTTCTTAATTTAAAAACAAAAGAAGAATTAGTTGTTAATTCTGAAGGAATATTTATTTTTATTGGATATCGCCCGGATAGTAATTTTTTAACTAATTTAGATATTTTAGATAATGATGGCTATGTAGCAGTTGATGAAAAGATGAAAACGAAAATTGATGGTATATATGCTGCCGGAGATATAGTTAAAAAAGATTTATTTCAAATAATAACAGCTGCAGCAGATGGTGCGAATGCAGCAAATAGTATTATAAAAAGTACAAAGAGATAGGAGTATTTATGAAAAGAGTATTGACAGGATTACAACCAACAGGAGTAATCACAATTGGAAATTATATTGGGGCAATTAAACAAATGGTTGATTATCAAGATAAATATGATAGTTTCTTATTTATTCCTGACATGCATGCAATTACGATGCCACATGATCCAGTTGAATTAACTAAAAACATTAGAAGTTTAATTGCAATATATTTAGCTTGCGGAATAGATCCAAATAAAAACACTATTTATATACAATCAGAGAATTTATATCATGCTAATGTTTCATGGATGTTAGAGTGCAATACGCCCTTTGGAGAACTTACAAGGATGACTCAATTTAAAGATAAGTCCAGTAGAAATGAAAGTTTTTCAGCCGGTTTGCTAACTTATCCAGTTTTAATGGCAGCTGATATTTTAATATATGACGCTAATTACGTACCAGTTGGGATAGACCAAAAGCAACACGTAGAAATAGCTAGGGATATTGCAATTAGATTTAATAAAAAATATGGGGATATATTCAAAATACCAGAACCACTTATTAAAGAAGAAGGGGCTAAAATAATGGATTTACAAGACCCAACAAAAAAGATGAGTAAATCTAGTCCTAATCAAAAAGGAGTTATTAAATTATTAGATGACCAAGATGATATAAAAAAGAAAATAATGAGCGCAACGACAGATTCATTAAATAAAATTAAATTTGATGTTGTTAATCAACCAGGAATATCTAATTTAATTAATATTTATCAGGCATTTACTAATAAAACAGTTAAAGAAATAGAAGAAGAATTTAAAGATTCTAATTATGGAACTTTTAAAGGCGAAGTAGCAGAAGTTGTCATTAAGGAGTTAAGTGTTATTCAAAGTAAATATAAGGATATAATTAATAGTAAAGAATTAGATGATATTTTAGATAAAGGACAAGAAAAAACTAGTGAAATAGCTAAAGTTAAATATGACTTAATGAAGAATGTATTGGGGCTTCATCGATAAATAGGATAGTAGTTTAAAAGAACAATCGTTACAGTTGATAACTTGAAGCATCCATCTGGATTCTCCCCGAAATATTTAGACCTTTTTCGTCTAGGATGAGCATTTTCTAAAGTGACTATACTGCTAACAAAGGTTGAAATTTCTTTACCATTAATCTTTGTTTTGCTATCCTTCTTTTAATTTTTTTTGAACTTTTTGTAATAACATTTCACAACTAATAAGCGTATTATAAACAAATTTATAAGAAACTTATATGCCTAATTTAACAAATTAAGGTTAAATAATTATATATTTATGTAAAGTAAAGCATCTAAACGATGCTTTTATTGAAATTATTAGAGTTTTGTTGTTTAATAACATTAGTAGGAGATGAAATTTATGCATAAGAAAGTAACAGTATTAGGTGGGGGAACTGGAATATCTTATTTATTAAAAGGTTTAAAAGATTTCCCAGTAGATATCACCGCTATAATTACTGTATCAGATAATGGTAAATCAACAGGGGTTTTAAGAGAAGAATTTCATACTCCAGCAGTTGGAGATATTAGAAAAGTAATTAGTAATTTATCAGGAATGGATAATGAAATTAAAGATATATTTGAATATCGTTTTAAAACAAGCAGTGATTTAGATGGACATACTATTGGCAATTTATTGTTAACAGGATTTATCGATATGACAGGTAGTTTAAAAAAATCAATAGACAATGTTAGCAAATTATTAGATGTAAGGCATAAAGTATTACCTCTTTCTGAAGAATGTCTAACTTTAATGGGCGAAACTATGGATGGTAAAATAATAGAAGGGGAATCTAATATAACCGAAGCTAAACAAAAGTATAAACGTATATTTTATAAAAAAGAGCCTAAAGTTTTGGATGAAGTAATTGATGCGATTATCAATACTGATTTAATTATTATAAGTATGGGAAGTCTTTATACAAGTATATTTCCTCATTTAATATCTAAACAAGTTGCATTAGCTATGAAATTAAGTAAAGCTAAAATAATGTATTTATGTAATGCAATGACACAACCAGGAGAGACAGATAATTATACAGTTAGTGATCATATTAAAGAATTAAATAAACATTTAATTAAAAGAAAAATTGATGTTGTAATTGCTAGTAATACTAAAATAAGTAATGAAATGTTAAAAAAATATGAAACAAAAGAACAAAAGGATCAAGTTGTAATTGATGAAGAGAAAATAAATAAAATAGGATGTGAACTAATTACAGGCGATTTATTAACCGATTCTGATGGAACTTTAAAACATAATAGTTTAAAACTAAGTACACTAGTTTTTAATTATTTAATGCGAGATTAAAGATGTCATTTAGTTCTAATATTAAAAATGAAATATCTAAATATGTGTGTACAAAACCCGAAATGATTTCAGAATTATCAGGAATAATAAGAACAAATAGTTTTTATAGTTTAGATAAGATAAGTTTAATTACAGAAAATGCTTCTGTATCTAGAAGAATATACACCTTGTTTAAAGAATTATATGGTATTGCTATAAAGGTTGAGGCTCATAAAAATAATACTTTTAATAAAAATAGTATATATATAATTGAAGTGGTTGAGAAAGTAGAATTTATCTTGAAAGATTTATCCGTAATTGGGGAAGATAATACTTATTTACCGAAACCTTTAGAATATATAATTGGTGAAGAGGAAGAAATTAGAAGTTATTTAAGAGGTGTATTCTTAGCAAAAGGCAGTATTAACGATCCTAAAACATCTAGATATCATTTAGAAATATTAGTAGATTGGGAAAATGAAGCAAATAATATAGCTGATTTACTAAATAGTTTTTCTTTAAATAGTAAAATTATTAACCGAGAAAAAGGTTATATGGTATATATTAAAGAAGCTGAAAAGATAAGTGATTTTCTAAGAATAATAAGTGCAAGTATTGCCGTAATGTATTTTGAAGATATTAGAATATATCGCGATCATAAAAATATGACTAATCGTCTTAATAATTGTGAACAAGCTAATATTGATAAAATTATAGAAACCGCTAATAATCAAATAAATTATATAAATAAAATTAAAGATATTATGGGTTTAGATATTTTAGATGATAAATTAAAAGAAGCATCACTTTATCGTTTAAAGTATCCCGATGCTTCGCTCTTTGAACTTAGTAATATTATTACGATAGAAACTGGTAATAAAATAACTAAGCCAGGTTTAAGCCATCGCTTTAAAAAAATTGAAGAGTTTAGTAATAAATTAAAGGAAAGTGAAAAATAATGATTAATCCAATTGAAATACGCTGTATATTTGATATTAGTGAAGATAATATGCCATATATAAAAATAGAATATTTAGAAGATAAAGATTTACTAAACAGTATATTATTAGGTATTATTTAAATCCATCTAAAAAAAGGGCAAAAATTACTTATTATATTAAGGATAAACAAATTACAGATATCGATACCGGTTTTGAAATGTATCAAAGAGAAAACCAAAATGGTAATGTTTTTAATTTTTTATCTTTCCAAAATAAAGTTAATGAAATATTTAAAGATAAAACAAGCCAAAAAAAGATGTAAGTTTTAATACTTAATCTTATAAACCAGTAATACAAATACTGTATTTAATTATGCATTATTATTTTATCGACAAGTCCATATTTAACAGCTTCATCGGCATTTAAATAATAATCTCTTTCTGTATCTAATTCAATTTGTTTAATATCCTTACCTGTATTTTGCGCTAATATCTTATTTAATTTGTCTTTTAATTTTAAAATTCGTTCCGCAGCAATTCTTATTTCTGTTGCTTGACCTGATGCACCTCCAAGCGGTTGATGAATCATTACTTCAGCATTTGGCAAAATAAAACGTTTCTTAATTTTACCACTTGATAACAAGAAAGCCCCCATTGATGCACACATGCCAATACAAATAGTTGAAACATCACTTTTTATAAAATTCATGGTGTCATATATAGCCATCCCCGATGTTATACAACCACCTGGAGAATTTATATAAATAGATATATCATCATGACTAAGGGAATCTAAATATAAAAGTTGAGCAACAATTACATTAGAAGTATCGTCTGTAATTTCTCCATTTAAAAGGATAATTCTTTCTTTTAATAACCTTGAAAAAATATCATAACTTCTTTCTCCACAATTTTCTTTGTCGACAATCATTGGAACTAAATTCATTTTATCACCTGTTATTATCATAGTAAAAAATACTTAAAAATATACATAATAAATCATTACATAATATGACCTATTATTAACTAATTAATAATTGTGGGTAATTTGTAATTAGTTCTTAAATTTTCTTTAATGTATTTGAATTATTTATTTTAAAATAAGATTTTTAGTGGGTTTTAAAAATAAATGTTTCAATTGCTTTTACATATAATATTTAACATGATAAAATATTATTATAAAGATGAGGAGATAGTATAATGGATACAATAAAAATTATTGTTATGAATGAAGAAATAGAAATATATAAAGGGACTACTCTTTTAGAATTGTCTAAAAGTTATCAAAGTAAATTTAAATATCCAATTATTTTAGGAAGAGTAGATTTTAAATATAGGGAATTAAGTTATATAATTGAAGAGTCATGTGATATTGAATTTTTCGATTTAAAAAAATCTCTAGCTAATAAAGTGTACATAAATGGACTTATTTATGTAATGATTTATGCCGTTAAAGAATTATTTGGCAATAATAGCGATATAAAGGTTCTTCATTCTATTGATAAAGGAATTTATATTGAAACAGTTAATTTTTCTTTAGATGATAATAACTTAAAATTAATTAATGATAAGATGATTGATATAATAAAAAGTAATATGCCGCTTACTAGAGTTAGCACTTCAAGAAATGATGCGATTGAGTATTTTAAAAAAATAGGTGATTATACAAAGGTGGGTATTTTACAATACAATGTAAATAGTTATGTTACTTTATATAAATTAGGAAACTTATATAATTACTTTTTTAGTCCTATGGTAGTAAGTACTAATTTTTTAAGTGAATTTCAATTACAATTAGTAGATAATTGTGGTTTAGTACTTCAATATATTACAACTTATGAAGATGGAATTAGTCAGTATGTAGAGCATCCAAATATGTTTAAAGTTTTTAAAGAACATCGTGAATGGGCAGAATTAATGAAAATTAAAAATGTCCCTAATTTAAATGAGTTAGTAAGTCAAGGAAATATTAATGATTTAATTAGAATGTCCGAGACATTATCTGAAAATAAATTATTAAATGTAGCCAAAGAAATATATAACAAGAAGGCTGTCAAAATTATTTTAATAGCAGGTCCTTCTTCATCAGGTAAGACAACTACCGCTAATAAATTATCTATGTATTTAAGAAGTTTTGGTTTAAATCCACAATTAATATCGATGGATGATTACTTTGTTGATCGAAAGGATTTAGAAGTAGATAAATTTGGAAAGTATGATTTTGAAAACTTAAAGGCCATTGATTTAGAATTATTTAATACCCAAATGAAAGATTTACTTAATAAAAAAGAAGTAAAGATACCAACTTATAATTTTATATTAGGAATGAAAGAATATAAAAAGACTTTGAAATTATCTGAAAATGATATATTAATTATTGAAGGAATTCACGGATTAAATAACATTGTCTTAGAAGGCATTGATAAATCTTTAAAATGCAAAATATATTTATCAGCTTTAACGCAATTAGGATTAGATAATCATAATAAAATTAATACAACAGATAATCGTTTATTAAGAAGAATAATAAGAGATAACAGGACTAGGGGATATGATGCAACAAAAACATTAGAGTCATGGTCATCAGTAAGACGCGGTGAAGAAAAATATATATTTCCTTATCAAGATGATGCTGACTATACAATTAATACAGCTTTAATATATGAAATGGGAGTTTTAAAAACTTATGTAGAACCACTTTTATATTCTGTAAAAGAAGAATCTTTATACT
Organism: Bacilli bacterium; assembly: GCA_036649735.1. Classification (GTDB taxonomy): domain Bacteria; phylum Bacillota_I; class Bacilli_A; order RF39; family UBA660; genus JAVWBB01. The sequence continues at coordinate 13,893 of JAVWBB010000003.1, read as the reverse complement.
ATGAAGAAGCACGAAGATTAATTAACTTTTTAAGAGTATTCTTGCCAATTCCATCTGATAGTGTTCCTGAAGATTCGATTTTAAGAGAGTTTATTGGCGGAAGTTGTTTTTAAAAAAGGAATGGTGAAATAATGAATATACTAATAATTGAAGATGATATAACTATTGGTGATAGTTTACTTCATTTGTTAAATAATGAAGGATATTTTACTAGTTTAGTAGGAAATTGTCGTAAGGCCTTAGAAATATTATCAGAAAAAGAGTTTAATTTAATAATTCTTGATTTGACTCTTCCTGATGGTAATGGCTTTGATTTATATACTAATATAAAAGAGCATTCTATGGCTCCTATTATCTTTTTAACTGCTCTTGATGATGAGATTAATATTGTTAGAGGCTTAGATTTAGGTGCCGAAGATTACATTACTAAACCCTTTAAAGTTAGAGAATTACTATCGCGTATTAAAAACATTTTAAGACGTAATGATTTTACTAACAGTGACATAATTAAAATAAATGACTTAGTAATAAATACTAAACAAGGCAAAGTAACAAAGAATAATCACGATGTTTTTTTAACTGCTTTAGAATATAAAATTTTATTAATTTTAATTACTAATCGCAATCAAATATTAACACGAGAACAAATACTTGCCGACATTTGGGATTGTGATTTAGCTTATGTGAATGACAATACTTTAACTGTGTACATAAAAAGAATTAGAGAAAAAATTGAAGAAGATATTAATAATCCTAAAATAATTTTAACGGTTAGAGGCTTAGGATATAAGGCTAATATATGAAAAAAGACATTTTAAATTTAGTTTTAATGACATTTATTTGTTTTACTTTTACTAGTTGTTTTACTTTTTTAATTATTAATGATTATAAAAATATTTTAATGAATAATACAGCAAATATTACTAATAAATTAGTGGAAAAATATCCCCATTTAGAATCTGAAATAATTGAAATATTAGATGATTCTAATAGTAGCAATGATTTGCATTTATTAAATAAGTATGGGATAGAAAAATCCACAATTCTTTCATTAAGTGATTTTGATAGTTTTAAAGAAAGAACTATTTTAATTAGTATTTTATTTTGTATAACTATATTAACTTTATTTGTTATTATTTATACTAAAAAAAGTAGCAAAGACTTAAAACATAAAAAGAAATTAGAAATGTATATTAAAAGTATTTTAAATGATGACTTTAACTTTAACTTTGCTGATTATAATGAAAGTGATGAAAGTGTTGAAATAAATAATATTTATAAACTAACAACAAAGTTAAAAAAACAAAGAGATGTTTATTATATAGATAAAAATAATTTAGAAATAGTTTTGTCGGATATTTCACATCAATTAAAAACCCCATTGACATCTCTTTTTGTAATTAATGAGTTGTTACTAAATGATAAATTAAATAGTAATGATAAAACAGAATTTATTACAAAAAGTAATTCCCAATTAAAAAGAATTGAATGGTTAGTAACATCGCTTTTAAAAATTGCTAAAATGGATAGTAAGACAATAACATTTAAAAAAGAAGAGTGCAATTTATTTAAATTATTAAATAATATTAAAGAAGAACTGTTAATTAATTTTGAATTAAAGAATCAAAATCTGATTATTAATTGTGAAAAAGACATAATGATTATTAGTGATTATAATTGGTTAAAAGAAGCAATCTTTAATGTTATAAAAAATGCTCATGAACATGGTTATGAAAATAATGATATAATTGTTACTGTAAGTAATAATCCTTTGTATAGTGAAATAATTATTCAAAATCAAGGTGAAACAATTGATAAGGAAGATTTAAATAATTTGTTTAAAAGATTTTATAAGGGGAAAAACAGTTCCATTAGTAGTATAGGAATTGGGCTTAATATGACTAAAAGTATCTTAGATAATAATAACGGAGTTATAAAAGTAGAGTCGGAAAATAATATTACTTCTTTTACAATTAAATTATATAAAAATATTAAGTGACTACATTGTAATAAAATAGTCACTTTTTTGTCATATATATAAAGTATAATGGTAAACAGTGGAGGACTTTATGAAAATAACTAAAAAGAGAAATCTTTATTTAATCATTATTATATTAGCATTTCTAGTGGGATGCTTATTTATGAATCCGCCTAAGGCTTATTATGATAAGGACTTTAATATTAATTTTATTAAAAGTAGCCTTGATTATAATAATAACAAGAGAGATGACTTTACGGACATTTTAGAAGGGGCTAAAAAAGAAGCAAAACGTCATCCAAAATATAAAAGTAAATATTATAGTGGGGGATATCCACCTAAAACAGAAGGAGTATGTACCGATGTTATTTGGCGAGCTTTAAAAAATGCTGGATATAATTTAAAAGATTTGATTGATGAAGATATTAAAAATAATATTAATGATTATCCCCGTGTTGCCAATAAACAAGATAAGAATATTGATTTTCGAAGAGTATTAAATTTAAAAGTATATTTTGATAAATATTTAGAGAAACACTCAAATAACCCATATAATTTTAGCGATTTTCAAGCTGGTGATATTGTAATATTTAAAACAAAACATATAGGTATCATATCAGATAAAAGAAATAAAAAGGGTATAAGCTACATAATTCATAATGCAGGACAATTTAATTTTGAAGAAGATACATTACTTAAATGGGATGAAAAATATCCTATAAGTGGTCATTATAGATGGAATTTTAAAGGAGAATAAGATGGAATTATTAAAAGTTGAACATTTAACAAAAATATATGGAAAAGGTAATACAAAAGTAACTGCTCTTGATAATGTTTCTTTTACTGTTAAACGAGGAGAATTTATTGCAATTGTTGGGGCATCTGGTTCAGGGAAGTCAACGCTTATGCATATATTAGGGGGAGTAGATCGCCCTACTAGTGGAAAAGTTTTTGTAGATGAGTGTGATGTTTATAAATTAAATGAAACTAATTTAGCTATATTTCGAAGAAGACAAGTAGGACTTATTTATCAATTTTATAATTTGATTCCTATTTTAAATATAACAGAAAATATAACTTTACCCATATTACTTGATAATGCAGTAGTAGATTTAAAATATTTAGATGAAATAATCGAAACTTTAGGTTTAAAAAATAGACTTATGCATTTGCCTAATGAATTATCTGGAGGGCAACAACAAAGAGTAAGTATTGGAAGAGCTTTAATGAATCGCCCCGCTATTTTACTTGCTGATGAACCAACTGGTAATTTAGATAGTAAAAGTAGTTTAGAAATAATTGATTTATTAAAAATATCTAATAAAAAATATAATCAGACTATTATTATGATTACTCATGACCATAATTTAGCTTTATATGCTGATCGTATTTTAACTATTGAAGATGGAAAAATTATCAATGATGAGTTGGTGTAATTATGAATATATTAAATAAATTAACTATTAAGCATTTAAAGATGAATAAAAAAAGAACGATTGTAACTATTATTGGCATAATATTATCAACTGCATTGATGGTAGGAATAGGAACTTTTGCTTCTTCTTTTAGAGAATTTTTAATTGAGGATACTATTAATCATTCTGGTTCACAACATGTTATTATTGGCGATGTTAAATATAATGATTATAAATATATTAAAGATAATATTAACGTTGATAAAAGTAAGCTGAAATGGACTAATGCTTTAGGATATGCAAAAATAGACAGTTCTAATGAGTATAAACCATATTTATATGTTATAAATGTTAACCAAAAATACTTAAAAGATGTTGAACTAGTAGACGGGACATTACCTAAAAACAATTACGAATTATTAATATCAGAACACACTAATACAAATGGGATGTCATCTATTAAAGTTGGGGATGTCATAAATTTAGATATTTCTAATCGTATAATTATTAATAATAATCAAGAAGAAGTTTTAACACAAAATAATCCTTTTATAGAAGGCGAAACATTAAAACTTATTGATAAATGCGAATATAAAGTCGTAGGAATTATTAAAAGATTAAATGATGAAAATTATTCATCACCAGGGTATACGGCAATTACAGTTAACAAGCAGTTAACTAGTGATTCTAAACTTGATGTGTTTATAGAATATAAAAACATTAAAAATATTACAGAAAAAACGGATAAAATATTAAAAAACTTAAAAATTAGCGATGATAAAGTTTCATATAATGATACTTTATTAGCGTTTTATGGTCAATCTAGTTATGACAATTTTAATGCTTTTATAGCTGAAATTATAGCCGTAGTTTTATTATTATTAACTATTGCCTGTGCTAGTGTAATATATAATTCTTTTGCTATATCTGTAATGGAAAGAAAAAAACAATTTGGTTTATTTTCTAGTATCGGAGCTACTTCTAAACAATTAAAAAAGACTGTTTTCTTTGAAGCCTTAATCGTATCTGCAATTGGTATTCCTTTAGGAATTATATCTGGTATTGGAGGAGTTGCAATTACTATTTTAGTTATCAATAGTTTACTTTCTGAAATGTTAGAAATAAGTTTTGTTATTACTCTTTATCCATTATTTATTATCTTACCTATTGTTTATATGATAATTACAATTATAATATCAGCTTATTTGCCTGCTAAAAGAGCAGCTAAAATAAATCCTATTGATGCGATTAGATTAAATGATGATATTAAATTAAATAAGAAATCTGTAAAAAGTAATAAATTAATTAATAAATTATTTGGTATTGAAGGTTCAATTGCCTATAAAAACATTAAAAGAAATAAGAAAAAATATCGTATTACTATCATTAGTTTATTTGTAAGTATCGTTTTATTTATTTCCTTCTCTACTTTTTTAACAATTGGGAATAAAGCTACAAAGGATATATTTATGTATGATAATATGGATATTTATGTTGATTTATGGGAATCTAAATTAGAAGAAGATAGTAAAATAGATGAATACACGAAAAAGATAAGTAAAGTATCATCAATAGATAAATTAATAATTATCCAATATACAACGATATTTGCTGATATTAATAAAAACAATTTAACTAAAGAAGGGATTGATTATTATAAATTTATTAACTTCTATCCTGAAGTAATATCATCAAATAACAATAAAATTCCTATTCTTATATATGCAATTGACGATAAATTATATCAAGAATATTTAAATAAGATTCATGTAAAAGAAGATAAAATAATTATTTTTAATTCTTTTAAATATCAAAATGAAAACCATAAAACTTTTGTTGTTAAGCCATTAAAGAATATGGATAATAATAAATTATATGCTTACGAAGAAAATCCTCGTAAAAGTGATGATACAAATAAGTACCCTAATGATGGAATAAATTTAGACTATGAATTATATTTAGCTAATGAGGAACCAAAATATTTAAAAGATTTAGATATATCTAGGCGTTTTCCTAGTGCGATTGTTTCTAATACGATGATAAAGGATATTATTAAAAAGGCTAATATTAATGTATATACTGGTTTTGGTATTCAAGCTAAAGATTTTAATAAGTGTGAAAAAGATATTAAAAAAGCCATTGATTATAAAGAAAATGCAAATAATAAAATGTCTATTAATAATGTTGCTAAAATGAAAAAGTTTCAAAATAATTTTGTTTTAGTTATATCAATATTACTTTATGGATTTATTACTTTAGTTACATTAATAGGAGTTACGAGTGTTTTTAATACTATAAATACAAGTATGGCATTAAGAAGAAAAGAATTTGCTGTGTTAAGAAGTATTGGCCTTTCACCCCTTCAATTTAATAAAATGATTCTTTTTGAAAGTTTCTTTTATGGAATTAAAGCTTTATTTTATGCTCTTCCTGTCTCATTTGGTTTTATTGTTTTATTTAATTATATCTTTAATAGTATTGCATCATATGATTTAATAGTGCCTTATACAGCTATAGTAATTAGTGTTATTGGTGTTTTTGTTCTTACACTTACAACAATGATGTATGCAGTTAAAAAACAAAAGCATGAAAATATTTTAGATGTAATAAGAGAGGAAAATATTTAATAGATGGTGTATAATATATATACTGTGTGAAAGGAAAATAATATGTTAAAATTAAAAAATGTATCAAAGTTTTATTATAATAAAGGTGTAATTGCCAGTGGATTTTCTAAAATTAATTTAGAGTTTGAATTAGGCGAATTTGTAGCAATTACCGGAGAATCGGGAAGTGGGAAGTCAACTTTACTAAATGTTTTAGCAGGGCTTGATTCTTATGAAGAAGGGGAAATGTATATAAATGGCGAGGAAACTAGTCATTATAATGAAAAAGATTTAGAAGATTATCGTAAAAAATATATTGGGAATATTTTTCAAGCCTTTAATCTAGTTAATAGTTATACGGTATATCAAAATATTGAACTTGTTCTTTTACTAAACGGCGAGAATAAACGCGATATACAAGAAAAAATAATTAATATTATTAAAGAAGTTGGGCTTATTAAATATAAGAAAACGAAAGTATCAAAACTTTCTGGTGGGCAAAAACAAAGAGTCGCAATTGCTAGGGCCTTAGCCAAGGATACGCCAATTATTTTAGCTGATGAACCAACTGGAAATTTAGATAGTAAGGCTGCCACTAGTGTTTTAAAATTATTAAGTGAAGTAGCTAAAGATAAATTAGTTATAATAGTTACACATAATTATGAACAAATAGAAGAATATGCAACAAGGAAAATAAAAATGCACGATGGGAATATTTTAGAAGATAAAAAATTAAAGGATTATTCAAAAGTAACTGCACCTAAAATTAATAATTTTAAACAAATATCTTTTCTTAATCAATTACGCTTAGGTGTTAGAAATACTTTTAATGTTATTCCTAAATTTTTACTTTTAATGATAGTTTATTTATTTTTAAGTATTGGAGTAATTAGTGAATATGCCTCTTTTAAAGAACAAGATTATAATAATTCTTTAGGGGGATGGAATCAATACTTTAATAATGTTGTACCAGAACGTATTGTTATTAAAAAATTAGATAAGACCCCATTTACTAAATTGGACTATGAAAAGATTGAAAAATTATCAAATGTTAACTATATAACCGAAAATGATGCTTCATTAGATACCCAATTATCAATTAATATTGGCGAATATTTTATTGGGGCATACGCTAATAACTTAAAAACTTTTACCGGAAAAGTTGACAAAGGAGTAATGCCTAAAGCAGATAATGAAGTTATTGTTACAGCTTATAAAAATGATTATATGTTTAAAAATGAATATGATTCTATTTTAAATAGAGAAACAGAAGTAGAAAATGGTAATATAGGCGGGAAAGTATTAAGTTATAAAATAAAGATAGTCGGAATTTCTTATACTGAAGATTATCATAGTAAAATATTTGCTAGTAATAAAGTGATGAATGATATTCGCTATTCCTCAAATAAAATATATAGCAACTTAGAATCCACTTTAAATAATAAAGTTTTAAAAAATGAAAATAATAATAATTTATATAATATTATTATAAGTCCAAATGTTACTAAAGGAAATGTATATATACCTGAGGATTTAAATTATTTATGTCCTAATATGAATTGCAAAAATAATAAATTAGATATTAATATCAGTAATTTATATTTTAGTGATAAATTAAATTTGACAATCAATAATATTTATAATAAAAATAATTTTAAAAGTATAACAGGATTAACAGACTATGAACAATATAATGGTATTTTCTTTATTAATGAAGATGATTATAGAAGTTTATATAATAAAGAAAATTATCAAAGTAGTGTTTTTGTAAAAGATGCTAAAATAGCTAAAGAGACAGTTAAAGAATTAAATAAATTAAAATTAGATTCACTATATTTAATTGATGCTCTTCATAATCCTATGGAAGAATTAACAGCAATGTTTGTCGTTATACAAGTAATTTTAATTGGAATATTAGTAGTCAGTATGTTTATGATTTCATATTTTATAATTAAAATTATTCTTAAATCGCGAAATATTTATTTTTCAACAATTAGAATTTTAGGAGCATCTAAAAAAGTATCTAAAAGATTGTTAGAAATAGAATTATTTACGATTGCTACTTTATCATATTTATTCGTACTTATAGTTATTGGTTTAATATTAAATGGAATTATTGGCAGTAAAGGTATTTATGAAATGCTTACATATTTGAAATTTAGTGATTATATAATATTATATATTATTTTAGCGTTAACTTCATATTTACTAGCGATAAGATTTGCTAAAGGATTATTTAAACAAAGTGCCATGAATACATTTAGAGAGGAAGTATAAAATGATAAAATTAATTAATGTTAATAAGTATTTTAACAAACATAAGAAAAATCAAATTCATGTTATTAATGATACAAATTTAACTCTTCCTAAAACAGGTTTAGTATCTTTACTTGGTCCCTCTGGTTCAGGAAAGACTACTTTGTTAAATGCTATTGGTGGATTAGATAAAGTAAATAGTGGAGAAATTTATGTTAACAATCAAAAATTAACTAGATTTTCAACAGCTAAAATAGATGAAATTAGAAATCTAAATATAGGTTATATTTTTCAAGATTATAATTTAATTGATAGTTTAAGTGTTTTTGAAAATATTGCTTTAGTTTTAAAAATGATAGGTATTAAAGATAAAGCAGAAATAACTAAACGCGTTAACTATGTATTAGAGGTTTTAGGATTATATCGTTATAGAAATCGTTTTACTTCAATGCTTTCAGGTGGTGAAAGACAAAGAGTGGGGATTGCTAGAGCCATAGTCAAAAACCCTAATATAATTATTGCTGATGAACCAACAGGAAACTTAGATAGTAAAAATACTTTAGAAATAATGAATATTATCAAAGCCATTTCTAAAGATAAACTAGTTATTTTAGTAACTCATGAAAAAGATTTAGCTAATTTTTACTCTTCAAGAATTATAGAATTAGCTGATGGTAAAATAGTTAGCGATAAAGAAAATGACCATGCTTTAGAATTAGATTATCGAATTGACAATAAAATATATTTAAAAGATATGAAAAATCATCAGGAAATAAAAAAAGATAATTTAAATATTAATTATTATAGTGATGAAAAAGAACCACTAAATATTTTATTAGTCGTAAAAAACGGAAATATTTACATAGAAAATAATGAGATAGAAAAAGTCGAAGTAATTGATGATAATTCAAATATAGAGATAGTTGATGAACATTATAAAAAGATTAATAAAGATGAAACAAGTAAATATCAATTTAAATTTAATGAAATAATAAATAATAATTTTAAACTTAAATATAAATCAATTTTTAATCCTGTTACTTTAATTATAAATGGATTTAAAAAAGTATTTAATTATCCTTTCTTAAAGAAGATTTTATTAGGAGGGTTCTTTGTTTCAGCAATGTTTATCTTATATTCAGTAAGTAATATAATGGGTATTACTAATATAAAAGATAGTAAGTTTGTAACAGTTAATAAAAATTATTTAAATTTAATAGTTAGAAATAAAAGTATTAATAATTATTTAGAATATGAAAAGTTAGATAGTGTTAATTATATTTTACCAAGTAATTCAATAGTTAATTTTAAACTTAGATATAATTATTATTATCAAACTGCTAATGCAATGGATAATTTAAAGGGTTCTTTAGCAAGTACTAAAATGTTGAATAAAAATGATATAATATATGGAAAGATGCCTAGTTTAGCTAATGATGTTGTCGTAGATTTATTTACTATAAATAATATGTTTAAATCTAATATAGCTAAACAAGTTGGGGTAAGGGATGCTAAAGAATTAATTGGTAAAACTATTACAATTGATAATATGAATAATTTTACGATTGTTGGAATAGTTGATTTAAAAAGCCCTTCTATTTATGTTGATGAAACAATGTTTATTGATATAATTGCTAATAGTATTGAAAAAAATGATTCAAATAAATATCCTGCTTCCGAGGGGCAAAATAATATTATTAATTATAATTTATTAAAAGATAAAATAACTTTAAAAGAAGGAAGAATTCCTAGCAATGATTATGAAGTTATAGTTAATATTAGTAATAAAGAAGCAATGCCTTTAAATAAAGAAATAGATTATAAAATAAATGGTATAAAATTAAAAGTAGTTGGTTACTATGATAATAAATATAATATGGATAATATGATTGTAAACAGTAATACAATTAAATATAGTGTAATTAGTAATAATACTAATTTTGTCATATATCCTAAAGATAAGGATAAAACACTTTCGTATTTTAATGAAAAAAAATTAAATATTTATGAAAGTTATGAAAGAAGTAGAAGTGAATACATCAGTTCAGTAAAAGAGAAGATTATATCTAGTATTATATTTGCTAGTATTATTATGATTATTTCTTTAATTGAAATATTTTTAATGATTAGAGCATCATTTTTATCACGTATTAAAGAAGTAGGAACATTACGCGCGATTGGCGTTAAAAAAGGTGATATTTATAAGATGTTTTTAGGAGAAATTATTTCTATTACTACAATGGGTAGTATGAGTGGATTTGTTCTTATGTTATATGCATTAAGTAAGGCTAGTAGTATATCAATGTTTAAAGATCAATATTTAATTAACCCTTTTGTAATAATAGTTGCTTTAATAATTATATATGGATTTAATATAATTGTTGGGCTCCTTCCAGTCTTTACAACTTTAAGGAAAACACCAGCCGCAATACTTAGTCGAACAGATATTTAAAAATATTGACAATAACAAATTAAATGCTATACTATTTCCTAAAAGGAGTGAAGTAGCATGGATGATATTAAAAATATAATTATAGACTTTTTAAAACATAGACCTGAAGTATTGGGAGCTTATGGATATGGTTCCGGTGTTTTTACCCAAATAAATAAGAAATTAAATCAAGATACACAAATAGATATAATCTTAGTTGTAGAGGATATGAAAAAGTGGCATCAACAAAATATGCAAATGAACCCTCAAGATTATAAAAGGAGTGCAGCTAAATATTTAAGTAATTATGAAAAAAAAGAAAATGATTTAGGTTCAGAAATAACTTATTTGCCATTTTTAATAGATGCTAATCATACATTTAAAATAGGCGTAATTTCTAATAAAAGTTTTATTCGTGAATTAGAATATTGGGAATCATATTTTATAGCTGGTAGATTTCAAAAACCTATTAACTTTATTAAATCTAATTTAAACTTTGATAACCGAATTGCTAAAAATAGAAAAAAGGCTTTAATTATTGTTTTATGGAAACTATATAAAGAAAAAAGCAAAGAACATACGATAACTGAATTATTTGAAGAAATATGTGAATTATCTTTTATGGGTGATACTCGTATGTTGTTTGTTGAAAATCCACATAAAGTTAAAAATACAGTTCAAGGATGTTTTAATGAATTTAAATTAATGTATACAGATGATGAATTATATACTCTTAATGAAGATGAAACAATAAATATTAATCGTCATAATTTATTTTTATCATTATTAGAATATTTTGATTTAGATAATTTCTTTGAAGTATCCAATAAAGAAATTGATAATAAATTTATAAAGAAAAACTTTACAGATAGTATTATTCAAACATATAAAGGTTTAAGAACAATAGGCACTGCTGATTCGGCTAAATATGTTATTCAAAAAGTTAAAAAGAGAATTTATCAAAAATAGATATTTTAGAGTATCTATTTTTTACTTTACATAATATTACTTAAATATTGATAATGTAGGTTAAAAATAGTACAATATAGACGTAGTAAGAAAGGATTTTAATATGTTTAAATTTAAAGATACTAAATATGATATTGGCAAAACTTATTTGTTTAAAGAAGGAGAAGTTACTGTTTTAGATTTAACTATTACTGAATCTAGCTTAAAAATAATTAGTGATGATTTAAAATTAAATTTTGATTATAATATAAACAGCGATGAGGAAAGACAATTATCTTTTATTAATGACGATTATAATGTTGATGTAGATAAAATGTATCAAGAATATATTAATGCAGGTTTTTCTGTTATTAGAGACGGAATATTAATAAGAAAAACAGAAGAAGGCAATATTACAGCAGATAAAAGAAGGTCATTAAGTTGTGTTGTAGCACAATTTATTACCTCAAAAGATGCGATAAATATAAGAACAAAATTCAAAGAATTAGAAGCATCTTCTAGTAAAGATTTTATTAAATTAAAAAATTATTTGCAAAATGAGAATGGTTTTACTATTGATAATTATGACTTAAGGCAAAACAATCATGTTTTAACTTCGATGATTTTGGACTATTATTTAAAAGAAAAACTAGGACAATTAACTAAAGAAGAACAAGAAATGTTTGATAAATATCGTAATTTTGATTTAACAGAAGTATTAACAGTAGATAATAAAAGTAAATATCCAGTTAATAATACAAATGCAGGTGTGATGGTTATAACAAAAGAAAAAACTTATGAAAGTACTGTAAAAGGAATGCAACATGCTTTTGAATTTGATGTAGTTTTTCAAAATATGAATTCAGATATTGATGCTTCTAAGATGGATATTCCTGCAATGGTTTATAACAGTTCTGATGTTTTAGTACAAGTATCTTTAGGCTTTTTAATTATTTGGCAGCCAGATAATATGAATGAATATCAAGTAGAAGCAGTTAGGAATATAGCAAAAATTGTTAATAATATAAATAAGAATGTTAGTAAAGATAAACAAATTGGTCTTTATAGTAGTGAAATATCAGGTCCTACTTTTGAATCAACATTTGATGTAGGTAAAAATTATACGCAATTGATAAGTTATTTAGATGAAAATTATAGTAAACAAGTAGAAAAATGTTGTAAATAAGGAGAAAAAGAAATGATAAAAGTAGCAATTAATGGATTTGGAAGGATTGGAAGACTTGTATTTAGAGAAATGTTTGGAAATGAAGATTTTGAAATCGTGGCAATTAATGATTTAACGGATGCTAAGCAGTTAGCGTATTTATTAAAGTATGATACTAATCATCGTAATTATAAAGTTGATGAAATAAGCTATGTTGATGATTTAATTATTGTAAATGGTAAACAAATTAAAGTGTTTTGTGAAAAAGACCCAAGTGTTTTACCTTGGAAAGAATTAATGGTTGATATAGTATTTGAGTGTAGTGGACATTTTACTGATTATGATAAAGCTTATGCTCATATAATAGCTGGGGCCAAAAAAGTTATTATTTCCGCACCAGCTAAAGGTGATTTAAAGACAATTGTTTATAATGTTAATGAAAAAACTTTAACTAAGGATGAGCAAATTATATCGGCTGCAAGTTGTACCACAAATTGTTTAGCCCCTGTACTTGCAGTTATAAATGATTCTATTGGTATAGAAAAAGGGTATATGACAACAGTACATGCATATACAAATGACCAAGCCACTCTTGACATTGCTCACAAAAAAGGCATTGAAGCAAGAAGAGGAAGGGCCGCCGCTGCTAATATTATTCCAGCATCAACGGGAGCCGCTTCGGCAATAGGTTTAGTTATTCCTAGTTTAAAAGGAAAATTAAATGGGACAGCCATGAGAGTACCTGTTTCAACTGGTTCTGTTATTGATTTAACTCTTGAACTATCTAAGAATACGACGGTAGAAGAGATAAACAATATATTTAAAAACAACACCAATGAAACATTAAAATTCACAATGGATCCAATTGTCTCATCTGATATAATCGGGTCAAAATGTGGGGCCATGGTCGATGGTTTATCAACAAGCGTTTTAGAAGTAAATAATAAACAATTAGTTAAAATTGTTGCTTGGTACGATAATGAAATGGGATATTCTGCTCAAATGGTCAGAACGGCTAAATATTTAATGAAAGAAGAGATTTTATAAATCTTCTTTTTTTTTAACCTCTAATTTGATATACTATTGATACAAGG
>JAVWBB010000002.1:0-48239 GCA_036649735.1 Bacilli bacterium | reverse complement strand
ATTTCTAAATATAAAATAAGAAACTTTGTGATAATAACAAAGTTTTTATATGATTGAAAATTACTTATAATATCAATAAATAATTTTTAAATTATAAACAATAAAGAAGGTTAATTTAAAAAATTAGTCCTTTCTTTTTTTGAAATTTGATGCTATAATCTTTACATAAGATAGAGGTGGTACATTGAAGATAAATGATAAAGCTCAAGCACTAGTAGAATTTGTTTTAATACTTCCTATTCTTATCTTTTTAATATTTTCAGTGATCGATATTGGCAAAATAATTTATGTTAAAAATCACATTGAAAATAAGACAAATGACGTGGTTGAATTGTTAAATAAAAATAAAGACTTTGATGAAATAGTTAAATTAGTAAATAAAGATAATCCTTATAAAATAAAATTAAATTTAACATATGAATCAGATAATTATTTAACAATTAAACTTTATGGATTAGTAGATATATTGACACCAGGTTTAAATTTAATTTTAGATAATCCTTATAAAGTTATTGTAAAAAGAGTTGTACCTTATGAATAATAAAGGGCAAAGTTTAGTTGTTTTTGTCATTATCTTACCAATCCTTTTAATGTTTTGTTGTTATGTCATTGATATGTCTTTAATTCTTTATGAAAAGAATCATTTAGATGGTATCAATAAAACAATTACTTCTTCTTACTTAAAAGATAAAACTATTAATATTGAAAAACTATTACTTAAAAATGATAAAAAAATAGAAAATATAAAAATAATTGGTGATGATTATTTAAATGTTTCATATAGTAAAGAAATTAAAAGTATTTTTGGCAATGTCATTGGAATTAAAACTTATAAAATTAAGTCAAAAGTCGAAATAAAGAAATAAAAAAGAAAAGAAAATGGGTGGTATTATGGCTAGTTATAAAGGCAAAATAATTGCCATATCAAGTGCGAAAGGTGGAGTAGGTAAAACTACTTTATCCTTAAATTTAGCGGGAACTTTTTGTGTTCTTAAAAAGAAAACATTAATAATAGATTTATGCTTATCATCAGGCAATATTGCTGTTAGCCTAAATCTAAAAAATGATGTGTCTATTTATAACTTAGTAGATGATATGGCTAATAATAGATATCAGGATTTTTCCACTTATGTAGAAAAATATAATGAATATATCGATGTTTTGTGTGCTCCTAAAGATCCAAGATTAGCTAATAAAATTGATTATAAATATCTTGAATTAATATTAAATAGTGTTAAAACAAAATATGATGTAATTATACTTGATACATCTCATATTTTAGATTCTATTAATATTACATCATTAGATTTTAGTGATACTATTTTACATTTGCTAACTAATGACCCCCTAGATATTAAAAATACAAAGTCAATTATTGCTATTTTTAAAGATATAGATAAAGATATTAAAGTTATTCTTAACGATTCACTTAATAATAATCGCGATTACTTTAGTCATTTTGATATTAAAAATATTATTAAACATAATATTGATTTTACTATTTCTAAAAGTTTTCATATTAAAAATATAGACAGTTATATTTTAGATGGAGAAATATTAATTTTAAATAAATCATTATCCTTTAAAGATAAGAAAGATTATGATAAGTTATTAGAATTAGCTAAGACTTTAATAAAAGGGGATGATAAACATGAATAAAAAAACTTTATCGGAAGAGTTTAATATTGTTTCTGATTATAAGCCACTTAATGTTAATATTAGCGATTATCAAGTTTTTCATGATAAAAAACTATTAGATAATTTAAGAAATAAGATTATTCAAAATATTATTGATAATAATATTCCGGATACAACTCTTTTGACAGAATATATTAATAATGAAATAGATAAAACGTTGGAAGGGTATGATTTATCTAATTTAGAACGTACACATATTTTTAATTTAATTGATAATGAAATAAATGGTTATGGACCAATTACGGAATTATTAGATGATAAAAGTGTTTCGGAAATTATGGTTAATGGGCCGAATGATATATATATTGAAATAGATGGGCAACTAATTAAAGATGAAAGTGTTTCATTTATTAATAATGAACATATTATCAGGACTATTGCACGAATGATTCAACCTTTAGGGCGAACAATTGATTCGGCTAATCCAATGGTAGATTCTAGACTTTTAGATGGGTCTAGAATTAATGCGATTATCCCTCCACTTAGTCTAAATGGACCAGTATTGACTATTCGTAAATTTAAAGAAAATATGAGTGATATTGAAGACTTAATTAGAATTGGAACTTTAACTCCTTATATGGCAAGATTTCTTGATGCTTGTGTTAAAGCTAAATTAAATATTTTAATATCTGGAGGTACTGGTAGTGGTAAGACAACCCTTTTAAATATTTTATCTAGTTTTATTGATCAAAATGAAAGAATTATTACTATTGAAGATGCTGCTGAACTTAAATTAAAACAAAAACATGTTATTACTTTAGAAACACGTAAAGTTAATTATGAAAGTGAAGGAGAAATTACAATTCGTGATTTAGTAATTAATTCTCTTCGTATGCGACCTGATCGTATAATTATTGGAGAAGTTCGTGGTAAAGAAGCGTTTGATATGCTTCAAGCTATGAATACAGGACATGATGGAAGCTTAACTAGTTTACACGCGAATAGCCCACAAGATGCTTTAAATAGATTAGAAACAATGGTTTTAATGAGTGGTATAGAAATACCCGTTAAAGCAATTAGAGAATATATAGAAAAAGCCATTGATATTGTTATTAATATCGAAAGATTATCAGATGGAAGACGTAAAGTTACATCAATTTGCGAAGTAGTTGGCTTTAATGATGATACAATTAAATTAAAAGAAATATTTGCTTTTAAACAAAAAGGTTTAACAGATAATAACGAAGTAGATGGTTCCTTTATCCTTTATAAGTTTGTCCCTAAAAGTTATTTAAGAATAGTTAAAAAAGGAATAGACACTGTCGATGATATATTTAAACCATTTATGAATTAAGGAGGATTTTATGCCAAATAATTATAATATATATTTATTTATTATCCAAATAATTATAATTTTTATATTATTTTTAATAATTATTTGGCTTTTAAAATTGAAAAAATCAATTAGTTATGAAAAAAGATTAAGTAAATATTCGGTGGAGGCTTTAGAAGATACAGATAAATCATTTTTTGATAAAATTGAAAATTTATATTTGAAAATTAGAAATAATTTATCACATATCCTTTTAAAATTTAAAATATTTAATAATTATTCAAAGAAATATGAAAAATATGTTGATAAGTCTGAAATAATTGCCGAAGATTCAATAAATTATATATCTGTTAAAATATTATCAGGGATTGTATGTTTATTAATAGTTATTTTTTCTGATGTTTTACAGTATCAAAATATTTCTCTTTTTCAAATATTTTATGCTCTTGTAATTGGCTTTTTTATTCCAGATATCTTTTATATTGCACGAAGTAAATTACGTAAAAAACAAATTGAAAATGATTTATTAAAGGCTATTATTATTATGAATAATTCTTTTAAATCAGGAAGAACTACTATGCAAGCTATTTCTTTAGTTAGTGAGGAATTAGATGGGGCCATTAGCGATGAATTTAAAAAAATGTACATTGATTTAACTTTTGGTTTAGATTTAGAAATTGTTTTTAAAAGATTTGCTAAAAGAGTTAATATCGATGAAGTAAAGTATATTACAACATCACTTACTATTTTAAATAAAACGGGTGGTAATATTGTCAAAGTGTTTTCTTCAATTGAAAGATCATTTTTTAATCGTCGTAAATTAGAGCATGAATTAAAATCTATTACAGCATCTGCTAATTTAATATTTAAAATATTAATATGTATACCAGCCTTTATATTTGTAGCTATTTGTTTATTAAATCCTACTTATTTCTCACCATTAATAAGTACTAAAATAGGAATAGTTTTACTTGGAATAATGCTATTAATTTATATTGGTTATATTGTTATTGTAAATAAGATAATGAAAGTGTTGGGTGATATGTAATGGCGAAGAAAAAAGAATTAGCGCGTAAAATATATAGTGATTCTTCAATTAAAAAAATAGAAACCCGAATTAATTTATTGGGTGAAGATGCAAAGTTTGACGCGATTACTTTTATGAATGTAAGATTACTAATGGCCTTAGGAATATTCTTCTTAACAATGTATTTATTTAAATGGGGATATATTTACGCTCCGTTATTTACCTTTTTATTTTATGTTTATTTGCCTAAATTTACTTATGAAAAAGATATTATAAAAAGATGTGAAATATTAGATAATGATGCAATGTATTTTTTTGAAGTTTTAACTCTTTCATTAGAATCTGGTCGTAGTTTGAAAACTGCTATTGAAATAACGGCGAATAATATTGATAGTAAATTATCAAATGAATTTAAAAAAGCTTTAGATGAAGTAAGATTAGGTAAGTCTTTAAACGAAGCGTTAGATTCACTAAAGCAAAGAATTCCATCGGATACGATTAACAATATTATTTTAAATATTAAAGAGTCCAATATCTTTGGTAATAGTATTATAACGACGATGTATAATCAAATTGATTATATAACTGAAAAAAAGATATCGGAAGTTAAAAGTAAAATTAATATGATCCCCATAAAAGTAAGTGTTTTATCGGTAATATTCTTTATCCCATTATTAATGCTTTTAATATTGTCACCAATAATTATTAACTACTTTAGTTAGTAATTTTTTTCTAAATGTTATATAATAATGATTATAAAGAAAGGGCTTTTAATATGAATTATAATTTAAATCTAAAAAAAATATTAAATCAAATAGATAAAAAAAAGAAGCCCAGTCTTTTGCTTCATAGTTGTTGTGGGCCATGTAGTAGTTATGTAATTACTTATTTAAAAGATTATTTTGAAATAACAGTTTACTATTATAATTCTAATATTTATCCAATTGAGGAGTATAAGCACCGAGAATATGAGCAATTACGTTTATTAAAAGCTTTAAACATTAAATATTTAGATAGTATTTATGATGATGAATTTAACATTGTGGCAAATGGTTTAGAAGATTTAAAAGAGGGTGAACTTCGCTGTTATAATTGTATTAAGTACCGAATGGAAAACACTTGTGTAAAGGCTAAAATATTAAATTTTGATTATTTTGCAACAACTTTAAGTGTTAGCCCACATAAAAATGCTTTATGGATTAATGAAATTGGACTAAATTTAGAAGATAAATACAATGTTAAATATTTAGTTAGTGATTTTAAAAAAGAAGATGGTTATAAAAAGTCTATTGAAATAGCTAAAGAATACAATTTATATCGTCAAGATTATTGTGGATGTAAATATTCTTTAAAAAATAGGAGGAATGGTTATGAGCAAATTAAATAATAATACTAGTTTAATTGAAATGTTTCAGATAATGTGTGAAGAAAGGGATGAATTGGTGGACTTAATTATGAAAATGGGTTGGGAAGCTAATTATCCAGCAAATATTGAAATGTTAGATTTTTATGGTATTAGAGGTAAAAAACTCGCTATTTTGTGGGAAGATTGTTGTAATAGTGATTATGAGGTATTTAAAACAACAATAATGCTACTAATGAGTAAAACATTTACGCAAGAAGAAATAAATATAGTTTTAGATGAGGAGCATAAAATACCATTAAAAATAAAGTACTTATTAAAGATAATAAAGGAGCAGTAAAATGAATTTAATAATAATTGGGGTTTTCTTACTTATAATATTATATCTTTATCGTAGTTTTGAAAGTTTTGTTTACTTTGTGTGTACTTTAGATATATTTTTTCGGATAATGAACTTTTTAAAAAACAATTTAAATATTAGCGAATTAGTTAGTTTTTTTGAAAAATATATCCCCGAATCAGTCCCTTCATTAATTAGGGCTTATACAAATTCCACTGTAACAGATGTATTAATGTGGGTATATGTTTTAATATTTATTGTCTTTTTATATTATGTAATAAAGACTTTTGCAAAAAAGAAAAGGAGATAAGAAAATGCTTAAAGTAAATAACATTGTAAAGTATTATGGAACAAATCCTGCTTTAAATGGATTGTCATTTGAAGTAAACGATGGAGAAATATTTGGTTTACTCGGAGAAAACGGAGCCGGAAAAACGACGACATTTCGTATTATAATGGGTTTATTAGATTCTACTAGTGGAGATGTAACATTAGATGGTAAAAAAATAGATTATAGTGTAACAGATAAGATAGGATTTTTAACAGAAGAACGTAGTTTACTTATTAAAATGACTGTTTATGAGCAAATTATTTATTATGGAATGTTAAAATCAATGAATAAAGAGACAATTGAAAAAAGATTAGATACATTATTAGATAGATTTAAAATAACAGAATATAAACATCGTAAAATAAAAGAATTATCAAAAGGAAATCAACAAAAGATTCAGTTTATTTCGGCAATTATTAATGAGCCTAAATTATTAATTTTAGATGAACCATTTACGGGACTTGATCCAATTAATGTTGATTTATTTAAAAATATGATTTTAGAATTAAAAAACAAGGGAACAATTATTATTTTTTCTTCACATCAAATGGAGCATATTGAATATTTTTGTGAGAAATTAGTTATTTTAGTAAAGGGTAAAAGTATATTAGAAGGTTATTTAAAAGATATTAAAGAAACTTATAAAAAGAAAAATATTACAATCGAAGGGGACTTTAAAGTTGCTGAAATAAAAGCCCTTAAAGGGGTAATAGATATTATAGAAAAAGGCAATGAAGTAATAGTTAAAATTAATGATAAGGATGTAGTTGACCAAGTATTTAAAACAATATCTAAATATCATATTACGAAGTTTTTAGTAGAAGAAGCATCACTAAATGAAATATTTATTGAAAAAGTGGGGGAAGCATATGCTAAATAAATTTTGGTACTTAACTAAAGTTAGTTTAAAAAAGAAAATGGGAAGTAAATGGTTTATAATTGTTAATCTTGTTTTATTACTAGCAATTGTAGGTATTAGTAATGCTGATAATATTATTAATTATTTTGGAGGAGATTTTAATGATACACAAAAGATAATAATAATTGATAAAAGTAATATATCTTATGAAGAATTAAAACAACAATTAGAAAATGGGAAGAATTTAGTAAACAGCGATGTTAAGATCAAAATTACTAGAAGTGAAGACTATGATAAAGCTGTTAAAAAAATTAAAGATAGTAAGGATATTATCGTTTTAATTGAAAATGATGAAAGTAATTATATTAAAGCTAAAATTGTTTCTGATGGATTTACACCACCATTAACTTATAATTTACTTAGTACGGCTTTAATAAATACAAAAAGTATGATTGCTTTAAAAAATACTAATATATCGCAAGAAGACTTATTAAAATTAAATACTCCGATTAAATTAGAAAGAGTTTTATTAGATGCTGATAAAACATCATCCGAAGAAAATATGAATACTATTATGGGAACAATCTTTCCAACTATTATTTTACCTTTTTTCATGTTAGTTTTATTTTTAGTTCAAATGATAGGGACGGAAATAAATGAAGAAAAATCAACAAGAAGTATGGAAGTAATTATTTCTAATGTTTCACCTAAAGCTCATTTCTTTTCTAAGATTTTATCATCAAATATATTTGTAATTTCACAAGGGGTTTTATTAATGATTTATGGTGGGATTGGTTTTTTAACAAGAGGTTTATTTACCCATACAACTAGTTCTATAGGAAATCAAATAACTGATTTTATTGGACCACTTTTTAAAACATTACAAGAAACAGGCTTTTTAGATAAACTAGTTTATATTATTCCACTAACACTTATATTATTAGTTTTATCATTTTTAGCTTATTCATTAGTGGCAGGAATACTGGCATCAATGTCTACAAATATTGAAGATTTTCAACAAGTGCAATCGCCAATTATAATGATATCTTTAATAGGATATTATTTGGCAATAATGGCTGGAATGTTTCAAGGGTCATTATTTATTAGGATTTTATCTTATATACCTTTTATTTCATCATTATTATCCCCAGCCTTACTTGTTTTAGGGCAAATTGGATTAATTGATGTAATTATATCGATAGTTATTTTAACCTTATTTAATGGGATTTTACTTAAATATGGTTTAAAAGTTTATAAGGTAGGAATCCTTAATTATTCAACTACTAAAATATGGAAAAAGTTCTTTAAAGCAATTAAAAGTTAAATAATTTTATTTGCTTTTTCTTTCAACTTTTATTTAAAAATTATGTTATTTAATTAGTTTAATATCTTTTTAACCATATTTACATACTTGCATATTATAATTTGAGGTGTTTATAAATGATATGGTTTGAACAGTTAAATCCTATTTTACAAGCCTTAATTGCAACTATTTTTACTTGGGGGGTTACCGCGCTTGGAGCTTTAATGGTATGTTTTTTTAAAGAAATTAATAAAAAAGTATTAGATACAGTTTTAGGTTTTGGAGCTGGTGTAATGATAGCTGCATCATTTTGGTCACTGTTATCTCCGGCTTTAGGTTTAGCTAAAGAATTAGGATATATTGAATGGCTACTTCCAGCATTTGGGTTTTTGGTTGGCGGATTATTTGTTTTAGGGGCTGATAAATTAATTGATAAAGTACTAGAAAAGAATAATAAAATGGATGATTCATCATCATTAAAAAGATGTATTTTATTAGTATCGGCAATTACAATTCATAATATTCCAGAAGGAATGGCCGTGGGAGTTGCTTTTGGAGGCGTTGCTCTTAATATTCCAGGAATGACTTTAATTTCTGCTATTTTATTAGCAATTGGAATTGGATTACAAAATTTTCCTGAGGGAGCGGCAGTATCCCTTCCATTAAGAAGAGAAGGAATGAGTCGTTTTAAATCGTTTATGTATGGACAAGGATCAGCATTGGTTGAACCTATTTCTGGGATTATTGGCGTTATTTTAGTATTATCAATGCGAAGTATATTACCATTTTTATTAGCGTTTGCGGCAGGAGCGATGATAATTGTAGTTGCACGTGAATTATTGCCGGAATCGGTTAAAGAAAATAAAGATTTATCAACCATTGGTGTTATTATTGGTTTTATCTTAATGATGGTCATGGATGTTGCTTTAGGATAGAATAAATTGTTATTTAAAAACAATGTGATATAATAATAAATCAGTAGAGGTAATTATGTTAAAAGAAGAATTATTAAATAAAGAATTTATATCAGTAGGAACACAAGAATTATATTTAGAAAGATGGATGAATGTAAATAGACGTTTTGATAATTTTTCTTTAAAACCACGAGGCGGATTGTGGGCGACGGAGTTTTATTATTTTGAAAATTATGTATGTGATTGGCTTGACTTTATTTGCGATCATGAAAGTTATAGTTTTGGAATGAATTTAGAAGATGCAGTCATATTTAAATTAAAAAAAGAAGCACGAGTTTGCCTTTTAGAAACAAAAGAAGATTTACAAAAAATTAGTAAATGTTATCCTTCTTTTCATTATCAATTAACTTTTTTTAATCAAAAAGAATTAGCAAGATACTATTTAATTGATTATGAAAAATTAAGTTTACAATATGATGCAGTTTATATTAGTTATAGATATGCAAAAGATAATGCTAAAGAAGAAATTAGTTTTGGTTGTGATTCATTGATTATAATGAATCCTTCGGTAATTAATAAATATAATCCTCTTACTTTAATAAGAAATGAATACACAGGTGTTTTTAATATTGATGAAATAAAAGAAGAAAAAGTTATTTCGTCATTAAGTACAGATTATCTTAATTTAAAACGCTATGCTTTAATGCTATTTAAAACATTAATTGTTAGATTTGGTATAAACTATGACGATTACGAAGACTATTTAAAGCAAATACTTATATATCAGGAATTAATGATTGATCAATTAATTACTTTTGAAAAAGATTGTATTGTTAAAGTTATTAATAATCGTTTAGATTTAACTGTTGAAAATATCGCAACCACTATAGTAATTAATTGTTGTAATGAAATTATTAAAGAGGATTTAGAAAAATTTAAAGAAAACTTCTTAAAATATCCTAAAAAAGATTCAAAAAAAATATATTATGAAGATATATTAATTAAAAAATAAAATTAGTTTAAATTTCTAATTTTATTTTTTTAATTATATTATATGAAATATTATGATTATTTAAATTTACCAATAGGTCTTCTTTAACATTTACTAAATAATATATATTATCTAAATATTCTTTTTTCAAATAAATTGCATCTTTTAAAATGATGTTTAAAATTTTTTCTTTATTATAATCTATTATTATTTCTATTTGATACCCATTTACTAAATTAACAATATTTTCTTTAATTAATAAAATAGAAGCTGATGTTTTATAAGCTTTTGCTAAAGGACCTATTCCTAATTTTATGCCGCCAAAATAACGAATAACTACACATAAAACATAATTTAAACTATGATGATTTAAAACATTATAAATACTAAACCCCGCCGTATTATTAGGCTCAGAGTCATCACTATATTTAGATAAGTCATCAATAATATAAGCATAGCAAATATGAGATGCATCTTTATATTTAATTTTTAAATCCATTAAAATATTATTTATTTCTTCAATAGTGCTTATTTTATAATATTTTGTAATAAATTTAGAGTTTTTAATAATTAAAGTGTTTTCTAAATTAGTTTTAATTGTCTTCATTTTCTCACTCCTAAATTCATTGTACAATAATTTGTTATAAATTCCTAATAATTATGATAAAATATAACTAGCAAAAGAAATATGGAGATGATTATTATGTATAAAGAAAAAATTCCATTAATACCATCAAAAGCGGGATGCTATTTAATGGAAAATAGTGATGGAGTTATAATATATGTTGGGAAAGCAAAAAACTTAAAAAAAAGATTAAAATCATATTTTTTAGGTACTCATACAGGTAAAACACTGATGCTTGTAAATGATATATATGATTTTGAATATATTGTTACTTCATCAGAAATGGAATCTTTAATTTTAGAAATAAATTTAATTAAGAAATATAATCCTAAATATAATATTTTGTTAAAAGATGATAAGAGTTATCCATATATCGAATTAGTTACTGGAACATCTCCAAGTTTAAAAATAGTAAGGCATATAAATAGGAAAAAAAATAAAAATAATTTATATGGACCATATCCTAGTGTATTTGCGGCTCGCAGTGTTGTAAGTATCATTAACAGATTATATCCTCTTAAAAAGTGTGATCATTTTAAAAAAGATGTTTGCTTGTATTATCATATTAAAGAATGTCTTGGTTACTGTGTTAAAAAAGTTGATGAAGATGTAGTATTAAAGATGATTAAAGACATTAAAAGTTTTTTAAATGGTAATAGTGAGATAGTTTTAAATAAGATAAATAATTTAATTGAAATAAATAGTAATAGTCTTAATTATGAGAAATGTTTAGAATTAAATAACATGAAAGAAAGTATTAATATTATTTTAACTAAACAGCATATAGATTTATCAAAAGATTATAATATGGATGTGTTTGGTTATTATGCTTACCATAATTATTTATCAATCCAGACTTTTTTTATTAGAAACGGTATATTATTTGGAAGAGATTCAATAATTATAAATACGGTTGATGATATAAGTGAAGAATTAGAAGAATATATTATTAATTTTTATAATAAGTATAATTTAATACCTAAGACAATTGTTGTTCCTAACACTTTAAATATTAATTTATTAAAAGATTATTTAGAAATTAAAGTAATATCGCCTAGTCGTGGGGAAGTGAAAAAAGTTTTAGATATGGCTAGTAATAATAGTAAAATAGCCCTTGAAGAAAAGATTAGTTTATTAGAAACAAATGACTTAAAAAAACAAGAAGCTCTTAATGAATTAAAAAAAATTCTCAATGTTTCGCATTTAAGTAGGATAGAAGCTTATGATAATTCTCATTTATTTGGGACCTTTTATGTGGGTGGAATGGTATCTTTTATTGACTTTATTCCTAAAAAAGATGAATATCGTAAGTATAAGATAAGTATTAATAATAATGATGATTTAAGTGCGATGAAAGAAGTTATTTTTCGAAGAATTAATAAAGCAATAATAGAAAATACTTATTTACCAGATTTAATAGTTTTAGATGGGGGTATGTTACAAGTAAAAGCCGTAAGGGAAGTAATAGATAGTTTTAATTTAGATATTTTAATAGTAGGATTAAAAAAAGATAGTAAGCATAAAACAAATTCATTAATTTTAAGGGATTTAACAGAAATAGAGTTAGATAAATTTAGCAATTTATTTACTTATTTATCAAAAATAGGTGAGGAAGTACATCGATATGTAATTGCATATCATCGTAATATTCGAAGTAAAGGTGCGTTAGCTAGTATTTTAGATATGGCTCCAGGAATAGGCGAAGTAAGGCGTAATTTATTATTAAAAAAATTTGGTTCTTTAAAAAAAATTAAAGCTGCGACTATTTTAGAATTAAATGAAATATTAAGTAAAGATGTAAGTGAAAAATTGTTTTTGTATTTAAAGGATTTATAGTTTTCTTAATTTCTATAAGTCTTTAAAAAACTCTCCTTTATTTATTTGCATATTTATTATATAATATATTAAATTGGAGTTGAGAATATGGAAGATATAAATAAAAAAGATGAATTAACAATGACACTCTTACATTATTTTATTACAGAGGCAGATTATATACCTGTAATAATTAAAGGCTTAGAAAACGAAATATGGTTAGAAAATTTAAATAACGATTATAAAATTGTTAGAATAGTCTCTAATTATATTCATAATGAAGAGCAATTGGATTTTGATATGTTTAGAGCTAATGCTTTGGTAAAAAAAATTAAGAAGACAACGTTTTCACTACAAATGAATATTTTGTCAATCTTTACAGATATGTCTGATGAGTTAATTTTAAGTGAGATCGATAATTGTATTAAAGTAAAAGATGTGAAGGATTTTAAAAGTTTTAAACATATAACGGAAATTTTTCCAGGAATTGATAAAAAATTAAAGCATAGAGAAAAAGGACTTCAATTATTTGTTAAGATAACTAATGATATAGCTAATAAAAATCAAGAGTCAACAAAACAATTAGATGAAGTATTTACTTTAAAAAAACCGATTGTTACATGGATTTTAATTGCTATTAATATTGTTATTTTTCTTGCTATGATGTTTGATAAAGATGAAATAATTTTTAATTTATTTGCTAATTATGGCCCATATGTGAGAAATGGGCAACTTTATAGATTATTTACCAGTGGCTTTTTACACGCTAATATATTGCACTTGGGATTTAATATGTATGCTTTAAATATTATTGGTAGTCAATTAGAAAGTTATATTGGGAAAACAAAATATTTAATTGTTTATTTTTTCAGTATTATTATGGGAAGTTTATTTTCTATAGCCTTTATTAATGTTCCTAGTTTAGGCGCAAGTGGAGGAATATTTGGTTTATTAGGGGCACTTCTTTATTTTGGATATCATTATCGCGTTTTTTTGGGAAATGTTTTGAAAAGTCAAATAATTCCTTTGATTGTGCTTAACTTAATATTGGGTTTTGTGTTAACTGGTGTTGATAATTCAGCTCATATAGGAGGACTAGTGGGGGGATTTTTGATAACGGCAGCTTTAGGAATTAAATATAAAAGTAACAAAAGCAATAAAATTAACGGTCTTATTATGACAATTATGTTAACAGTATTTATGATAATTTTAAATTTCTTTTTGTAAAATTACATTATATTTGATAGAATAGAATTAGATAGGAAGTGCGTTAGTATGGAGATGGAAAAAACAAGATTTTACACTTATAAAGACTTCGATGAAAAACTTGTTAAAGAGACATTAAAAGATGTTTATAATATTTTAAAGGATCGCGGATATAATCCAGTTAATCAATTAGTGGGATATATTATGAGTGGTGATCCAGGATTTATAACAAGTCATAAAGAGGCACGTCAAAAAATATCACGTTTAGAAAGAAATAAAATTATTGAGATTCTGCTTAATGATTATATGGCTAAATAATATGCGATACTTAGGGATTGATTTAGGAAGTAGAAGAATGGGCGTTTCATTATCTGATCCTACTGGAATAATAGCAACGCCGTTAATTGTTGTTAATCATGTTGATAATTATCCTTTTTTAATTGATGAAATAAAAAAAATGGTAAAGGATAATAAAGTTGATGAAATTGTTTTGGGGTTTCCTAAAAATATGAATAATACTATTGGGGAAAAGGGAGAACTTTCAATTTGGTTTAAAAAAGAATTAGAAGAAAAACTAGAAATTAATGTTCATTTAATTGATGAAAGGCTTTCAACAAAAAGTGCGAATGACATATTGATAAATAATAATACAAGGCGAAATAAAAGAAAAAAAGTGATTGATAAAATGGCCGCTGTTATAATTTTGCAATCATTTTTAGATAGAATATAAAGGAGAAAAAATGGAAAACGGAAAATTTACAGTTTTAGATGAATTAGGGAAAGAAGTAGTATGTGATGCTTTATTTACTTTTGATAGCGAAGAAACTAAGAAAAGTTATGTTGTATATACAGATGGGAAAAAAGATGCAGCAGGGGTAACTCAAGTATATGCCTCTATTTATGATCCCACTAGTGAATCTACAAAATTAGAGCCGATTACATCTGAAAAAGAATGGAAAGTTGTTGAAACAATTTTAAAAACTTTAGAAGATGAGGTAAAAAATAAAAAAGCAGAAAGTAATGAAGGAAATAACGAGCAATAATGCTCGTTATTTAATCAGGAGTAAAAGAATGAAACATAAGAATTTAATTATTGGTTTAATTGCTTTAATGGGAATTATAATAATTTCCTTAGGAGCAATTTATATGTATTTTACCAGCCCCTTATCTAAAGAAAAAAAAGATATATTTGTTAATATTAAACCTAATACGACAATCAAAGAAATAAGTAATATATTAGAAGAGAAAAAAGTAATTAAAAGTGATACTTTCTTTTATCTATATATTAAAATTAATAACATTAATGATTTAAAAGCCGCAAACTATTTATTGTCGCCAAATATGACATTTGATGAGATTATCAAAATTTTACAAGTAGGTAAAGGATATAACAAAGATGAGATTTCAGTTACATTTAAAGAAGGCAATAATATAAGGCAAGTGGCAAAAACCATAGAAAAGTATACAAATAATTCTTATGATGAGGTTTTAAGTAAGATTGCTGATGTAACATATATTGATAATTTAATTGGTAAATATTGGTTTTTAAAAGCAGAAATAAAAAATCCTAATATTTATTATCCTTTGGAAGGATATTTATTTCCAGAGACATATAAATTTGATAATAAAAATGTAAGCGTTGAAAAGATAATTGAAATTATGTTAAATCAAACGGATAAAATTTTAACGACTTATATAAAAGAAATTGAAGCAAGTAAACTCTCTATTCATGAGATAATTACAATGGCTTCAATGGTTGAATTAGAAGCTGGAGCATCATCAAATTACAGTGAAGATATAGCACGTGTTTTTTATAACCGCTTAAAACAGGGAATGAATTTAGGCAGCGACGTGACAACTTATTATGCTTTTAAAGTGGAAATGAGTGAACGTGATTTATCGGCTAAAGAATTTAATACTTATAATTTATACAATACACGCGGTCCAAAAATGGAAGGTAAATTACCAATTGGTCCCGTTAGTAATGTTGGAGAAAAGACAATTAAAGCCGTAATTAATCCTAAAGAAAATAATTATTTATTTTTTGTAGCAGATAAATATGGGAAAGTATTTTTTACTAAAACTAATAAAGAACATTTGCAAGTAGTTAAAGAAATAAAAGATAGAGGAGACTGGATACAGTGGTAGATAATATATTAACTGAAGTTCAAACAATAAAACAGTATGCCATTGCTAATAAAATTCCTATAATGGTTGATGAAGGAATAAAATTTTTGACAACTTTTATAGTGCAAAATAATATAAATAATGTTATTGAAGTAGGAACAGCTATAGGATATTCGGCTATTATGATGTGTTTAGCTAACCCGAATTTAAAAATTGTATCAATCGAAAGAGATGAAGGTAGATATTTGGAAGCAGTAAAAAACATAAAAAAGTTAAATTTAGAGAATAGAATAACTTTGATTTTTAAAGATGCTATTGATGTTATAATTGATGGTAAATTCGATTTGGTTTTTTTAGATGCGGCGAAAGGAAAAAATATCGATTTTTTTGAAAAATTTGATAAAAATATTATAACTGGGGGATATATTATTACAGATAATTTAGGGTTTCACGGATTAGTTGATAAAGATGATGCCGAAATTAAAAGTCGTAATTTAAGGTCTTTAGTAAAAAAAATAAGAGAATTTAAATTATATTTAGAAGAAAATAAATATTATAATACTACCATATTAAATATTGGTGATAAAATATCCCTATCAGAAAAGAAGTGATTTAAATGACTTTGGTAGTCGTTCCACAAAAGAAAAACAATATCGACAAATATTATCGAAAAAAGATAAATACTTTTATTTTAGGATTAAAAGATTTTTCAGTTAATTATAAATGTAAATTCAGTGTAAAAGATATAATTAAGATTAAAAATAAATATCCTGATGTGAATATTTTCATCAGCATTGATAAAATGATTGACAATTGTGAATTAGAAACTTTAAAAGAAATTTTAAAAGAAATAGATAAAATAAAAATTAAGGGAATCTTATTTTATGATAATAGTATTTTACAATTAAAAGAAGAATTAAAATTATCAACAGAATTAGTATGGAATAATTCATTTTGCGTTGTTAATTATAATGCTTGTAATTATTATTATGATAACGGATGTAAATATGCGCTGATATCTAGTGAAATTACAACTAACGAAATAGTGGAAATCAAAAAGAAAACATCAATGAAATTAATGGTAAATGTTTTTGGCTATTTAACAATGAGTTATTCTAAGAGAAAGTTATTAACTAATTATTTTAAAGATATAAAACGAATAAAATTTAAAAATAATTACGTTATTACAGAAAAAAGCAGTAATATAAAAATGCTTATTAAAGAAGAAAAAGCGGGGACAATAGTTTATCGACATGAATTATTAGATGCTAGTAAAGCAATATTTAAGCTGTTGGAAAATGATATTGACTATTTTATATTAGTGGAAGATTATATCCCATATTCATTATTTAATAAGGTTTTAGATAAATATTTATTGATTAAAGATAATTATAAATTTATTGAAAAAGGTGAAGAAGAGAAAGAATTAAGTGACATAATTAAAAGTGGGTATACTGGATTTTTTCAAAAAAAGACAATATATAAGGTGAAAAAATGAATAAAATTGAACTACTTTCACCAGCGGGTGATTTAGAAAGATTAAAATTAACTTTATTATACGGGGCAGATGCGGTATATATTGGTGGAAAAGACTATAGTTTAAGGGCGAATGCTAATAATTTTAGCGTTGAAGAAATAAAAGAAGCTTGTTCATTTGCTCATAATTTAGGGAAAAAAGTTTATTTGACATTAAATATAGTTTTTCATAACGAAGATATAATAGGGGTAGAAGATTATATCAAAAAAATTGCTGAAGTTGGAATTGATGCTTTTATTGTTAGTGATCCATTTATTATTAAATATATAAAAGAAAAATATCCACAGATTGAAGTCCATTTATCTACCCAAGCATCAGTTACTAATAAAGAAGCGGCTAAGTTTTATAAAAAGGCAGGGGTTGATCGCATTGTTTTAGCTCGTGAATTGTCTAAAAATGAAATAAAAGATATAATCGATGAAACAAAATTAGACATAGAGATATTTATACATGGAGCAATGTGTACATTTTATAGTGGAAGATGTGTATTATCAAACCACATTACTAATCGGGATTCAAATCGTGGTGGTTGCTCACAAGTATGTCGTTTTGCTTTTGATTTTCCTCATAAACAACAAGAATTTACGTGTGCAACAAAAGATTTAAATATGATTAACAACATACAATCATTAATTGAAATTAAAGTGAAATCTTTAAAAGTAGAAGGCAGAATGCGTTCAGTTTATTATTTAGCTACTGTGATTGGTACGTACCGTAAAATAATAGATGCTTATTACTTGGGCACATTAACACCGGATTTAATAATAAAAGCTAATACTATTTTAGAAAGAGTATCTAATCGTGAAAATAGTGAACATTATTATAACAAATCGGCTGATGAAACAGACCAATATTATACGGGTCGCGGAGAATTATCTAATCAAGATTATTTGGCATTTATTACCAATTATGATAAGAAAACTAAAATATGTACAATGATACAAAGGAATTATTTTAAAAAGAATGATTTAGTAGAAATATTTATGCCTAGTGGTAAATTAATTAGTTTGAAAATAGGTAAATTTTATACTGAAAAATATGAATTGCTTAATGTAGCACGACATCCTGAGGAAATAATTAAAATAAAAATAGATGAAGAAGTAGAAAAATTTTCAATGATGAGAAAGAAGGTTTAAATATGGATGATGCTAAAAACAACTTTTTAAGCAAAGAAAAGAATTTAAGCGAATTTGCCAGTTTAAGTATTGATGCTGTAAGAATGCATCCGATGGTTGATGATATAAGAACCGCTTATTTTAGGGACGTTGATAAAATTATTCATAGTTTATCTTATACAAGGTATATGGATAAAACACAAGTTTTTTCTTATTTAGATAATGACCATGTAACTAAAAGAATAATTCATGTGACATTAGTTAGTAAAATCGCTAGAACTATTGGGCGTGGTCTAAATTTAAATGAGGATTTAATAGAGGCTATTGCTTTAGGACACGATATTGGGCATCCACCTTTAGGACACGTGGGCGAAAAAATATTAAATGAAATTTCAATGCGTGAATTAAATCAAATGTTTGCTCACAATATACAAAGTGTTCGAACTTATATGGAAATTGAAAAAAACAATTTAACGATTGAAGTATTGGATGGCATAATGTGTCATAATGGAGAAATTTTAGAAAACGTATACAAACCTGTAAAGAAAAATAAAGAGATCTTTTTAAATGAATATTATGAAGCAAGTAATAATGAGGATGTGTTAAAGAAATTATGCCCAATGACCTTAGAAGGATGCATTGTTAGAATATCAGATATGATTGCATATATTGGGCGTGACATTGAAGATAGTATCAATATAGGATTACTAAAAAGAGAAGATTTGCCGAAAAATGTTACTGAAATATTAGGAAATAATAATAAAGATATTGTTAATAGTTTGATTTTAGATATTATAGAGCAAAGTATTAATAAACCTTATATAAAATTAAGCCCTAATGTTTTTACAGCACTTAAGGAATTAAAAAATTACAATTATAAATACATTTATGCCATAGCTAATTCTAAAGATAACATTGAATATTATAAAAAGTGTTTTAATAAAATGTTTAATAAATATTTAAAAGACATTATAGAAAAAAACAAAGAAAGCAGTATAAACGTGTTTTTACAATCACAAACTAAAGAATATCTGCAAAATGATAAAAAGATAATTGTTATTGATTATATCGCAGGAATGACTGATCATTATTTTATGAAAAGAGTTGAAGAAATTGAAAAAAATTAGTTTTATAATTCCCGTTTATAATACACAAAGATATTTGCAACGATGCTTTGATAGTTTTAATGATGCTAAAAGCGAAGATATTGAGGTAATAATAGTAAATGATGGCTCAACAGATAAAAGCGAGGAAGTAATTAAGGATTACTTAATTAAAGACCCAACTTTATTTCACTATTTTAAACAGGAAAATAAAGGAGCAGCAGAAGCCAGAAGAAGAGGTATTAAAGAAGCGAGTGGTGAATTTATTGCGTTTTTAGATAGTGATGACGCAATTAATTATGATAACTTTTTGTTTATGTATGATGTGGCTAAGGAAAGAAAAGTTAAAATAGTAAAAGGAGCTTTTAAAATATATCACGAAAACATTCCTTTTTTATCGGTTAATAATAAAAAAAGCAAAATTAAAGAAATTAATTTTATTAAAAACAAAAAAAATATTTGTGTACAAACGAGTGTACTTACGGATAAAATAATTCATAATAGTTTGTTGTGTTATTTTGATTCAATAAGTAGAGTTAATGAGGATTTAGAATGTGTTCCTTTTATATATTACAAGGCAAGAAAAATGATTGAAATAAATAAAATAGTATATTATTATTATCGGAGAAATACTTCATCATCGATAATGGGGCTTGACGTTTCTAATGTTGAAGCAATTAAGAATACAATTTACCCGTTAATGAATTTAAAAGAAAAATTTGTTCATGAGAGTATATATAATATTTATAAAAATGAAATTGATGCTATCATTATTAAACATATCACGCAAAGAATTACTAGTGTCATATTTTCCTTGAGCATTAAGAATAGAAAAGAAGTAATTAAAATATTAGTGGATATTTTGAGTGTTATAGTACCTAAATGGTGGGCAAACAAATATTATATTGCTAATTTTAAAGGTTTTGAAATTAATGATTTTTTTGTATTAACTGTGTCTAAAATGAAAATTTATAAATATAATGAAGTATGTGACAAAACATTGAATTTATTATTAGAGGAATATGCAGATAAAATTAATTGTGAATAAATTTAAAATTGTGATATAATTTTATAAGTGGGTGATATTATGTCTAAGTATAAAAAAAACAAAATTTTAATAGGAAATGTTATAGGAATTGAGAATTATGGGGTTTTCATTGGATTAAATGATTATTATAATGGGCTAATCCATATTTCAGAGATTTCCAATGGGTATGTTAGTGATATTAATGATTATGTTAAAATAGGTGATACTATTAAAGTGAAAGTAATTGAGGAGGATGAAAAATTGGGAAGGCTTAAACTTTCAATTAAGGATATTGATTATAGAATGAATAAAAAGACATCGTCGGTTATCAAGGAAACACCTTATGGCTTTTATACTTTAGAGCATAAATTGCCAGAGTGGATTCATGATAAACTTAATAAAACAGAGAAAAATTAAAAACTTTACATTTTTTACTTAACTTTTCTTGACAATTATTTTTATAAATGGTATATTTAATACTGTCATTAGGTTTTGGGCGATTAGCTCAGTTGGTTAGAGCATTTGCCCTACAAGCAAAGGGTCGTAGGTTCGAGTCCTACATCGCCCACCATTACTTATTGATTATTATATAAGAAATAATAAATGCCGAAATAGCTCAATTGGTAGAGCAATTGATTTGTAATCAATAGGTTACGGGTTCAAGTCCTGTTTTCGGCACCATATATTTGGAGGGGTAGCGAAGTGGCTAAACGCGACAGACTGTAAATCTGTTCCTAACGGTTCGATGGTTCGAATCCATCTCCCTCCACCATCTTGGATTTTGCCTCGTAGCCAAGTGGTAAGGCATCAGACTTTGACTCTGACATCCCGGTAGTTCGAATCTACCCGAGGCAGCCAAATTTTAATTATAGTATATGTCCTGTTAGCTCAGTCGGTAGAGCAATTGACTTTTAATCAATGGGTCACAAGTTCAAATCTTGTACAGGACACCAATTTTAGTTGCCTGAGTGGCGGAATGGTAGACGCACAGGACTTAAAATCCTGCGAGAATTAACCCTCGTGCCGGTTCAAGTCCGGCCTTAGGCACCAATTAGTTTGGAGGAATACCCAAGCCTGGTTGAAGGGACCGGTCTTGAAAACCGGGAGGTCGTGTGAGCGGCGCAGGGGTTCGAATCCCTTTTCCTCCGCCAATCTTATATTTTTAATTATATCGCGGGGTGGAGCAGGTCGGTAGCTCGTTGGGCTCATAACCCGAAGGTCGTAGGTTCAAATCCTACCCCCGCAACCAAAATGGTCTCGTAGTGTAGCGGTTAACACGTCTGCCTGTCACGCAGAAGATCACGGGTTCAAATCCCGTCGGGACCGCCATTTTGGCTTTGTAGCTCAGTCGGTAGAGCAAGGGATTGAAAATCCCTGTGTCGATGGTTCGATTCCATTCGAAGCCACCATTTAATAATTAACGTCCTAAGGAAAGCGCGCCCGTAGCTCAATTGGATAGAGCGTTTGACTACGGATCAAAAGGTTATGGGTTCGATTCCTATCGGGCGCACCAATCGGGAAGTGGCTCAATTTGGTAGAGCACTTGGTTTGGGACCAAGGGGTTGCAGGTTCAAATCCTGTCTTCCCGACCATAAACAATTCAACCCCTTGGCCATCATGAGGGGTTTTATTATGCAATTGAATTAGTGGTGCTAATCAGACACTAATCTTTCTGAGGGGTACTTATTATTTCTGTTATATATAGAATCTATAATACAAAAATTAATAAATTTTTAATGCTAACAGTTTTTCACAATAATAGTTTTAATTGCAAAATCTGTTAAAGTTGATAATTTATTATTTTTTTTGCCAATTTTTGGTAATTAAATAAATAGTAACATGGAAACTGATGAATATTTTAATATAAATTACCAATTTTTGGCAATTAAATAAATAGCAACATAGAAACTATAAACACTTTAATAGTAATTAATAATTTCAGATGTTAATTTACCAATTTTTGGTAAATTAAATAAATAGTAGTATAGAAACTGATAAATATTTTAATATAAATTACCAATTTTTGGTAATTTACCATTGAATAATAAAATAAAAAGCAAAATAGTTAAAGCATATTAA
Source organism: Bacilli bacterium (assembly GCA_036649735.1). Taxonomy (GTDB): domain Bacteria; phylum Bacillota_I; class Bacilli_A; order RF39; family UBA660; genus JAVWBB01. The sequence continues at coordinate 25,506 of JAVWBB010000002.1, read as the reverse complement.
TAATTGTTAAATTTTACCAATTTATAATTCATATTGATCGTATAGCATACGTAAATAGTTTTCTTTAATAATAAACGCTGTGCCATGGTCTTTGGTTTTACCATATCTATTTCCGTCGGTGTATGTTCCTATTTTAAAAATGATAGTTATTTTATCTTTTTCAATTAATTTTATAAAATTTTGAAAGTTAACCTTTTTATAAATTTTAATTTGAGTATATTTAAAATATTCAATTTCATTTTCATGATAGTTAATAGCTTTTATTAATGCTAGATAATTTAATTTTCTTTCTAATTTTTCTCGAATCATTTCAAAAGACCAATAGGTTTGAGAATCAACCAAGATATCATCTTTATTATACACATGTAAATATATTTTTTCAGTGTCATGGTCAACTTTTAAAATAAACTTGTATTGAAAAGATTGTGAATATTTGATTGAATTAATTTCTTTGTAAAACGTAGTAATTCCATTTACAGTATGACCATATTTTTTTCTAATACGTTCAGTTTCAAATAAGTAAGTACCATCAGGAGCAGCGCTAAATAATGTAATATCTCTTTTGGTAGACATTCTTCTTGTCTTAATTTCAATACCTTGAAAATCAGGAATTTCAAAATTTTCTTCCCTCTTATTTAAAAGGTCTTCAAAAGTTTTACCTATACCAGTTGAACCATATCTTGAACTTCTAATCCACCCTTGTTTTTTAATGCTCTCAAATATACTTTTTAATTCGATTATATTATTATTCATTTCCTCCTCGGTGTACCAACTGGTATTATTTTTCATTTCTTCATTAATGTTGTTTTTCATAATATTTTCCTTTCTTTTATTGATATTAACACATATATTTATTATTGTAAAATCGCTAATATTAATAATTCACCACGTAAATATCTATGAATTTTGAAAATTGCTCTAGTGAAAAAATGAAAATTGAGGCAGTTTATTGGGTCAACATTTAAAATTACATCATTTTTAAATATTTTTAAAAAATTAATTTGGAAGTAGTACTAATCACATTTTAAAAAAATAATTTGAAAGTAGTTGACATTTCTTTTAAGATAATGGTAAAATATATTCAGTTATGCAGAATTTAATTTTTGTATAATCCCTATTGGGGAATTAGCTCAGTTGGCTAGAGCATCTGCCCTGCACGCAGAGGGTCAAGGGTTCAAGTCCCTTATTCTCCACCAAATGAAAATAACCGTTGATAATCAATGGTTTTTATTTTGCTTTAATGTATTTTCTTATAGTTGCACCGCAAAAGATTTAAATAAAACAAATATATAAATTGACATAGTTCGACTGTGTCTTTTTATATGATAGTATTAGGTGATGAAATGAAAATATATTTAGATTTGATATTTTTTTTAAATTTTTCTTTTGATTTTTTATTACTTTTATCTGTATCTGTTATGCTAAAAAGAAATACAAAAATAAAAAGATTAATTCTAGGTAGCCTAGTCGGTAGTATTTCAATATTTGTTTTATTTATAGACATGGGAAATTTTGGGCTATTTTGTTTTAAAATATTTATTAGTCTTTTAATGATTGTTGCAACTTTTAATTATAATAACTTAAAAGCCTTTATTACTAATTTAGCCTATCTTTATTTTACTAGTATCGTATTGGGAGGGTTTTTATATTTTTTAAACTTAGAATTTAGTTATAAAAATGAAGGAATGATATTTTATAATAATGGACTTAGTATTAATGCTCTTATTTTAATTGTTTTAAGTCCCCTGGCCCTATACTTTTATGTGAAGCAAAATAAAGTAATTAATCATCGTTTAAAACATATTTACACGATTGATATGTATTATAAAAACTGTGTTTATAAATACCGAGGTTATTTAGATACAGGAAATAAACTTTATGATCAATATAAAAAACGGCCGATAGTGCTTTTATATGATAAAAAAATAGATACGAAGATAAAAGATGGAGAATATATCATGGTTCCATATAAAACATTAAACAATACATCATTACTTCGGTGTATTAAAATAGATAAACTTGTTTTAGATAGTAAAAAAGTAATTAGTAATGTTTTAATTGGGTTATCTAATGAGAAATTTTATATTGATGAAGTTGATATGATACTTCACAATGATTTAATAAAAGGAGAAGAACAATGATTAGTTTATTATTAATAATTAGTAAGATGCATTTTATGTGGTTTTGTAATGTTTTTTATGTAGGGGCGACAGACAAATTACCCGAACCGTTAACAAAAGACATGGAAGAATATTATTTATTGTTAAAAGAAGATGGAGACCCTTTGGCTAAAGATAAATTAATTGAACATAATTTGAGACTTGTTGTTTTTTTAGCTAAGAAATATGAAAACACCAAAATAGATTTAGAAGACTTAGTTAGTATTGGATCAATTGGGTTAATTAAAGGTATTAACACTTACAAAATGGGGAGAAATATTAAATTAGCAACTTATGCATCGCGCTGTATTGACAATGAGATTTTAATGTATTTAAGGAAAACAAAGAAGACAAAGGCCGATGTTAGTTTTGATGTTAGTCTAAGTTATGATCCAGATGGTAATGAATTGCATTTAGAAGATATATTAGGGACAGATATTGATATTGTTACAAGGGGAATTGAAGAAGAACACGATAAAGCAATGATGATTTCAGAAATCGAAAAACTAGAAAGTCGTGATAAGGAAATTATTTCACTAAGATATGGTTTATTTGGGCATGAGGAATTAACACAAAAACAAGTAGCAGATTTGCTGAATATAAGTCAATCTTACATATCGCGGATTGAAAAAAAAGTTATTCGCCAAATTGGCAATATAGTGAAAAATTAAAACAAGCTTTAAAACTTGTTTTTATATTCTAAATATAATTTTTTTAATTTTATAAAAGTATTGCTTTCTAGTTTTTCTTCTAATTCATTTATAATTTCTGTACTGTTTCCTTTATATAAATCTTCCCATTTATTTTTTAGATAGTAGAATAAGGTATGAAGGTCATTATCATTGGTATTAATGCCTTTACTCTTTAATAAATTGTTAAAATCAGTAATTGTGATATTTTGTATATAATTTTTAATTAAATAATCCATATTATGTGTTTAATGTACAAATATTTTAATACATTAATTCCTTTCTTTTATTATAATAGTTAAAGAAGTAATTAATTAATTTTAATATAAAACCTCTTTATTTAAATATATTAATAAAATGCTAACTTATGATACAAAATATAAGAGGTGATTATAATGAATAAAAGAATTAGGTGTTTATCGTTTATGACAGTATTTTTATTTGGACTTTTGCTTAGTAATGTTTTTTATTTAACGATTATAAAAAATTCTTACTATAAAGAGCAATTAAACAAAATGACAAATGTTTTAGTTAGTGGTGATTCAGCAATAAGAGGAAAAATCTATGATAGAAATCACAATTTATTAGTAGATAATATTTCTAGACCAGCAATTACTTATAAAAAAGATAAAAATATTTCCCAAAATATGGAAATAAAAATCGTATCTAAATTAGCAAAAATATTAGATTTATCTATTGATAATTTGTCAAATATTCATTTAAAAGAATATTATATGTTAAAGTATAAAGAAAAAGTAGATAGTTTAATTACAGATAGAGAAATAGATAAATATAATAAAAAACAATTAACTAATGATGATTTAACTAATTTAAAATTATCACGAATTGATTTAAAAAAACTAAATTTATCAAATGAAGTAAAAAAAGAAGCTTATATTTATTACTTAATGAATAATGGCTATTCGTATAAAGAAAAAGTTATTAAAGAAAAGGCTGTAAGCGATAAGGAAATTGCTTATATTAAGGAAAATATTGGTAAATTAAGAGGGATAAATATTGTAAATAAATTTGAAAGAATATATCCTTATAACGATACATTTAAAAAAATATTAGGTAATATTGGAAATATTCCATTCGAAAACAAAGAATATTACTTAAAAAATGGTTATACAATTTTTGATATTGTCGGGTTATCCTATTTGGAAAAACAATATGATAATTATTTAAGAGGCACAAATGCGATATATAAAAAAGTTAACAATAAGACATTAGAATTAGTAAAGGAAGCAAAAAGAGGCAATGACTTAGTTTTATCAATTGATATTAATTTACAAAAAAGAGTTGATGATATTATAAAAGAAGAGATTATCGCGACTAAGTTTGAGCCTAATACTTATTACTTTAATAATAGTAATGTGGTAATTATTGAGCCTAATACTGGTGAAATATTAGCAATGTCAGGGAAAAGTTTAATAAATAATGATTTTCATGATTATACAGAAGGTATTTTTTTAAATCCTATGACAGTAGGAAGTGTTGTTAAAGGGGCGTCAATGATAGTAGGGTATAATAATAATGGAGTAAAGATTGGTGAAGTTAAACTAGATGAGTGTATTAAAATTGCTGCTACGCCCAAAAAGTGTTCACACATGACATTAGGGTATATTAATGATTTAGAAGCATTGGCGTTTTCATCGAATGTTTATCAGTTCAAAAGCGCGATTAAGGTTGGAAAAGGGGTATATAATTATAATGGACCTCTTAAATTAGATAGCAATGTCTTTAATATTTATCGTAATACTTTTAAGGAATTTGGTTTGGGTGTTAAAACGGGAATAGATTTGCCTATTGAAAGTTTAGGATATACATCTAAGTCAACATTGAGTGGGCATTTATTAGATTTTGTAATGGGCCAATTTGATACATATACGCCTATACAATTAAGTCAGTATATTAATACATTTGCAAGTGATAAAAAACGAATAGCGCCAACTATTTTAAAAACAGTCTATAAAGGACGCGATGATTTTAAATTAAAAGATTCTGTTTATAAGCAAACCCCTAAGGTATTAAATACCGTTAAAACAGATGATATTTATTTTAACCGGGTATTAGAAGGATTAAAATACACGACTAATTTAAGTAATGGCACAGCAAATGGTTATATTTATAGTAATTTAGGTAGTGGTAAAACAGGTACAAGTCAAAGCTTTTTAGATACTAATAGCGATGGCGTTATTGACAAGGAAACTATTTCAACAGCGTTTGTTGGGTTTATGCCAAGTAACAATCCTAAATTTAGTATTGCAGTAACTTCTCCTAATGTTAGTTTTTCAAATAACTATTATTTTATTTCTCAAGTAACCAAAAGAATTAGTCATAAAATATCATCAATTTTATTAAATGAATACATGTGATATTAAAATATTAAAAATTGATAAAATAAATGAGGAAAACAATAAAAACAGTTAGTAAAACAACTGCTTTTTTGATACAATGTTATATAGGTGGTGGAGTATGCAAGAAAATATAAGAAATTTTTCAATAATCGCTCATATTGATCATGGAAAAAGTACTTTAGCTGATCGAATTTTAGAAATGACGGGGTCGGTGAGCTTAAGAGAGACTAAGGCACAACAACTAGATAGTATGGATTTAGAAAGAGAACGTGGAATAACGATAAAATTAAACGCTGTTGAATTAAATTATAAGTATAAAAATCAAGATTATGTTCTTCACTTAATAGATACTCCAGGTCACGTCGATTTTACATATGAAGTATCTCGTAGTTTAGCTGCTTGCGAAGGCGCTATTTTAGTGGTCGATGCAGCACAAGGAATTGAAGCTCAGACACTAGCCAATCTTTATTTAGCAATGGAAAATAATTTGACAATTATTCCTGTTATTAATAAAATAGATTTACCTAATGCTGATATTTTAAAAGTAAAAAAAGAATTAGTTGATACATTAGGTTTTACTGATGCTGAAATACTTTTATGTTCAGGGAAAACAGGGGTAGGAGTCAAAGAATTAATTGAAGCAGTGATTGAGCGAATACCCGCTCCTAAAGGTGATGCCGACTTGCCTCTTCAAGCTTTAATATTTGATAGTGTTTTTGATTCTTATCGGGGTGTTATAATTTCACTACGTGTTATTAATGGGTCTTTAAAAATAGGCGATAAGATTAAGTTACTACAAACCAATGCGATTTATGAGGTTTTAGAATTGGGTGTTTACACTCCAAAAGAGTTAAGACAAAATGAATTAACAGTTGGTGATGTAGGCTTTCTTACGGCAAGTATTAAAAGTATTTCTGATGTTAAAGTTGGCGATACAATTATAAATATAAATAGACCAGCTCCTGCACTTTTAGGATATAAGCCAATGAAATCGATGGTTTTTTGTGGTATATATCCAACAGAATCTAGTGAATATGAAGATTTAAGAGATGCTTTGGCTAAACTAAAATTAAATGATGCTTCACTTATTTATGAACCTGAGACATCAAAAGCTTTAGGATTTGGATTTAGATGTGGGTTTTTAGGACTTCTTCATATGGAGATAATTGAAGAGCGAGTTACGCGAGAATTTAATATTGATTTAATTGCAACGGCACCGTCAGTAATTTATGAAATAGAACTTACGGATAATTCAGTATTTACAATTGATTCACCGTCTAAATTACCTCCAAAAGAAAAAATCAAGTCAATAAAAGAACCATATATCAAAACAAATATTTATACGCCAAGCATGTATATTGGACCTATCATGGAATTATGTAACGATAAACGAGGAGTTTATAAAACTATGGAGTATTTAGACACAACAAGAGTTAATATTCACTTTTTGTTACCTTTATCTGAAATAGTATATGATTTTTTCGATAAGTTGAAAAGTTTTACTAAAGGATATGCCTCTTTTGATTATGAATTAATTGGATATCAGGAATCGGATTTAGTAAAAATGGATATTTTATTAAATGGAGAAGTCGTTGATGCTTTAAGTGTCATTGTTCATAGAGAATCGGCATATAAAAGAGGAAAGATAGTTGTTGATAATTTAAAAGAAATAATACCAAGACAAATGTTTGAAGTCCCAATACAAGCATCGATTGGAAATCATGTAATTGCAAGAACGGATATTAAAGCTATGCGTAAAGATGTTTTAGCTAAATGTTATGGTGGAGATGTTTCAAGAAAACGTAAATTGTTAGAAAAACAAAAAGAAGGAAAGAAAAGAATGAAAAGAGTGGGAAATGTGGAAATACCGCAAGAAGCCTTTTTATCAGTCTTGAGTATGGATAAAAAATAATGGTTGATGCTGTATACATTCATATCCCTTTTTGCCAAAACATTTGTAGTTATTGCGATTTTCCTAAAATATTTTACGATGAAAATATAGTTGATAAGTATTTAATAGCGTTAAAAGCAGAAATTAAAGCAAGATATAATAAAGAATTAATAAATACTATTTATATTGGTGGTGGAACGCCGGCTTTATTAAATGATTCTCAGTTAGATAAATTATATGAAATTATAGAATTATTTAATTTAGCTTCGGATTTTGAATTTACAATTGAAAGCAATGTCGACCAAATGACTGAGCATAAAATTTTAAAACATTTAGAACATAAAGTTAATCGAATAAGTGTTGGAATACAAACTTTTAATGATAATCATTTAAAATATCTCAAAAGGGTTCAACCATTAGTTAATAAAAATTTAATTAGAAAGATTAATAAACTAGGGATGAAGAATATCAATATTGATATGATGTACGCTCTAAAAGATCAAACTCTAGATGATTTAAATGATGATATTGATAAAGTTATACAATTAAATCCAACCCATATATCTTATTATTCTTTAATACTAGAGGAACATACTAAATTATATATTGATAAAGAAAAGGCTATTGATGATAATTTAGATTGCCAAATGTATGAATTAATTAATAAACGTTTAACAAAGGCCGGTTATATTCATTACGAGGTTAGTAATTATGCTAAGTTAGGATATGAATGTAAACATAATTTAAAGTATTGGCATAATTTACAATATTATGGATTTGGATTAGGAGCATGCAGTTATATAAATAATATTAGAATGTATAACACGTCTAATATTACTAATTATATAAATAACTCTTTTAAAAAAGAGGAGAAAAGCGAAGATTATTATACGCGTTTAGAAAACGAATTACTGTTAGGATTTAGATTAGTGAAAGGAATTAATATTAAAGACGTTAATGATACATATAAACTAAACATTTTAAACAACAAAGTTATCAAGGACTTATTAAATAGAAATTTATTAAGTATGAATGAAGACAATTTAAGTATAAACAATGATTATTTATATGTATCTAATTTAATATTAATAGAGGTATTAGGAGCATTTTATGATTAATGAAGTAAATAATAACCATGTTTTTGATAAAGAAATTAGTTATATTAAAAATGAATCTTATAAAAAAGATTTAAAGTTTTTAATTAGCAAAATACCAAGTTATTTTTATCAAGTTCCGGCATCATCTACAGGGAAATATCATCCTAGTTTTTCCTTGGGAGATGGGGGACTTGTGAGGCATACAAAGGCCGCAGTAAAGATTGCTTATTCATTATTAAATAATCCCGTTATTGGAAATAAATATACATCTGATGAACAAGATATCATGCTAATTGGTTTAATAATGCATGATACATTAAAGTCAGGGATAGAAAAAAGTGAATATACGGTAGCCAATCATCCATTATTATCTGCTAATTTAATATTAGAAAATAAAAATAATCTTAGTTTTAATGATGAAGAATTAGAATTATTAACATCAGTAATTAAATCACATATGGGTCCTTGGAATAAAGATTATCAGAAAAATGAGATACTACCCCTTCCTAAAACAAAGTATCAAAACTTTGTTCATATGTGTGATTATTTATCTAGTCAAAAGTTTTTGGATATTAAATTTGATAATAATGAAATAGTGGAGTAGGAGGATTTATGGGAAAGATTATTGTAATTGAAGGAACAGATTGTTCAGGAAAAGAAACGCAAAGCAAGTTATTAGTTGAAAAACTAAATAAAATGGGTATTAAAGCGATTCAGTTAAGTTTTCCAATGTATGAAACGCCAACGGGTAAAATAGTAGGAGGAGCTTATTTAGGAAAAGAAGATATTGGTCCATGTTTGTTTCCCGAAGGTTCCGTTAATTTAGACCCTAAGATAGCTTCTTTATATTATGCAGCGGATCGTAAATACAATATAAAGTTAGTAAAAGATTATATAAAAGAAGATTATATTGTTGTATTAGACCGATATGTTTCATCAAATATGGCTCATCAGGGTTGCAAAATAATTGATAAAGATGAAAGATTTAAAATGTTTGATTGGATTGATAAATTAGAATATTGGCTTTTAGAACTTCCTAAACCTGAATTAACAATATTTTTATATGTTCCTCACCAATATTCATTTGCCTTAAAAAAAGAACGAAAAATAAGTGATAATCATGAAAAAGATGAAAATTATTTAATTAATGCCGAAAATACTTATTTAGAATTATCGGGGCTTTATAATTGGAAAACAATTAATTGCATTAAGGATGAGGGCTTAAAATCTATTACGGAAATTAATGAAGAAATAATTAAATATTTAGACATTAAAAAGGATTAGTTATTTGCTAATCCTTTTTCTTCTTCTTCTTTATTTATTTTAATTTTATTAATTAAATCAAACTTATAATCATCATCTAATCCTTCTTCGATTTGAATTAATTTAACAACTTCATCAAATGAGGTAATACCATCAGCGACTTTTTCTAATCCATCTTGAAGAAGCGTAGTAACACCAGAATTATATATTAGGTTTCTTAATTCTTCTTTATCGACATTATCACGGCTAATGATATCTCTTATATGTTCATCAATTAAAAGAACTTCTTGAATAGCGGTTCTTTCATAATAACCATTGATACATTTATCACAACGACCAGGGGTACAAATTTCATCAACATCCTTATTTAGTACTTTTTTAAATAAATGTTTTTCATAATGCGTTGTAATACGAGTATTTTTACAATGAGGACATAATTTTCTCGCTAGTTTTTGTGAAACAATTCCCACTAATGCAGTCGATAGTAAATATCTTTCAACATCCATATCAAGGAGCCTTTCAATTGTGCTTAGAGAGTTGTTTGTATGTACGGTAGATAAAACTAAATGCCCAGTAATAGAAGCTCTGACTGCTATTTTTGCTGTTTCACTATCACGAATTTCTCCAATTAATATAATATTGGGATCTTGTCTTAAAATTGATCTAAGAACTGTGGCAAAATCTAAACCAATTTCGCTGTTAGCTTGAACTTGATTAATTCCTTCAATATTCATTTCAATTGGATCTTCAACTGTAATAATATTGGTATCTTCTTTATTTAATTCTTGAATCATGGTATAAACGGTTGTACTTTTACCAGTACCAGTCGCACCAGTAACAAGAATAATTCCATTTGGAACGGCCATCATTTTTTTAATCTTTGTAAAGTTTTTCTCGGAAAATCCTAAGTTTTCCATTCCTTCAAGACTCTTAGTATAGTCAAGGATACGAATAACGATTTTTTCCCCTTCGTTAGTAGGCATTGATGATACACGCATATCTAAACTATAATTACCTATTTTTGCTTTTATAGACCCATCTTGTGGTAAACGATTCTCTGTGATATTCATGGCTGAAATTAGTTTAACTCTTGTTACAAAATTTCGCTCATATTCTTTTGGTATTTTAGTATGATCTTTAAGTAGTCCATCAATCCTAATTCTAACTAATAAATGGTCTTCTCTAGGATCTAAATGAATATCACTTGCACGATTTTTTACGGCAAATAATATAATTGCATTTACTAAGTCAACAATTGGGGTATTTTTTACATCGTATTCTATCATATTTTATTCTCCTTAACTTCTTACTAGTATTTTACTATAATTTATTATATAATAAATCTAAGATATTAGCAAGTAAGGAATGATTAAAAATGAAATTAAATAATAAAGGTTTTTTGTTAATGGAAACATTGGTTGCGACATTGTTTGTTATGGGAATATTTACAGTTATGTATATGAATGTGGTTCCATTATTAGGAGAATATGAAAGAAAAACAAATTATGATGATATAGATGGCAAGTATAGTGCGCATTTAATTAGAAAAACTATTTTACAAGATAGTAATGTAAACGCTTTACTAAATAATTTGCAACCGTTTCCTAGTTATAAGGAATTAAATTGTACAGAATTTAATAAAGGCCATTATTGTTTTGCCTTATTTACGGAATTAAAAATAGAAAAAATGTATATTACAAATTATGAGACGACAAATATTAAAAATAGTAATATTTCCGATAAGTATTTAAAAACTTATATTGACGATTTACCTAAATATAATATAAATAGTGCAGGTAAATATCGTGTGATTTTAAAATTATCTGATAATCGTTTTGCAAATGTTGAGGTGGTAAAATGATGAATAAAAAAGGATTTACGACAATAGAATTAATACTTAGTTTTACTTTAATTATGCTTATTCTTATTTCCGTATTTAACGTTATTATGAATTATAAAAATAAACAACAAACTGAGGCAATTAAAAATGATATGTTAGTTTTTAAAAATACGGTTACTAAGAGTATTTCTGATGATTTAATTAAAGATAAAGCAGTAACGGCAACTGTTTCATGTGGTGGGAATAATTGCTTGACAATTAACTTTTCAGATAATTCTAGTAAAAATATAAGCGTAGTTACTGAAGAAAATTCTAATGGTGAATTTACTAAATTAGCTATTATTTATGGAAATGAAACATTTAATGTTAAATACTTAGATAGTTCATCAATTATAAATAATGAGCCGTTTTTTAGAATTGTTGATGTTTTAAATGACACTCGAAAATTACTTGTGATTAATATACCTATTGCTAATACAAATTTAAAAAAAGATTATGGGATTCATATTGTTGCTAATATAGGGTCATAAATAAAATAATAAGAATTATAAATGAAATTAATAAATGTACAATTCGTGAGCATAAGTAGGTAAAATAATTAATATTGTAGTCGCTTAAGATACTAAAAACTTGTAAATGGACACAAAAACCTCCAAAAGAAATAAAAGAACAAGCAAGCAAGGCTTTTGAAAGCATATTTAAATTACTAATACTTAGAAGTTTTAAACCGTTGGTGAATTCTAAAAGCCCACTGATTATTATTTTAAAATAATTGTTAGTAATAAAATTATTGATAAAAATATTGTTAATTAAAGAAAAAACAGTAATAAGTCCAAATATTAAAGTCAAAGTATTAAAAGCATTTAATATTGAGTTACTTAATATTTTAATGAATTTATGATTGCTTATTCTTTTTTTATGCATATTATTTATAGCAAAGTAAAAAGATACTTTCTCCATGGTAATTTCTTTTTTATAAAAATTCCTAAATAAAATACCAACTATAATAGCCCCTAAATAATGAGCAATTAATATTAAAAAGCCAATAAATTTATTGTTTAAAAAACTAATTCCAATTGTTCCAATAATAAATAAAGGATTAGAAAAATGTGTAAAAGTTAATAGTTTAGTAGCGTCTTTTATATCTATTAAGCCATTATCTAACATATCTTTAATGTATTTGCTACTACCTGGAAATCCAGATATTAGACTAATAATAAAAATATAAACAGATTCTTTTTTTATGTTAAATATTTTTGCAAAAGAATTTTTAAATAGTTCGCTAATTAATTCACTAAAACCAAAATTAATTAATAAATCAGATATAATAAAAAATACAAAAAGAGTAGGAAATACGTTATTTATAAACATATAAAAAGAGTCAATTACTGTTAATATAACAATGTTGGAATTAGTTAGCAGAGACATTAATATAATTAGTAATGTAGATATAATTAAAATACTTGTCGTTTTTCTTTTCATAAACCAATCCTTTTTGTTATACTTATATAAAGGAGACATAATGATTAATAAAATATATGCTAAAACTAAACAATTTATTAAGGTAAATATTATAATAATTTTAATTTATATATTCATTTTAGTTATTTCAACTGCTAAATTACCATATATTATTTTAACAGGTGGGGGAATAATTGATACAACTAATCGAATTGATATAGAAAATAAATATAAATCAAAGGGGTCTTTAAACTTAGCTTATGTAAGAGAAATTAAAGCAACTATTCCTACTTATATAATTGGTAAATTTAATTCTAATTGGAAGACGATTAAAAAAGAAAATATTATCTTAAATAAAAATGAGACAATTAACGATACATATGTTAGAGATAAATTATATTTAGATTATGGAAATGAAACCGCTATTAAAACAGCTTATGCCCTCGCGCATAAAGAATTTCTAGTTAATTATAAAAATATTTTTGTTGTCTATATTGATGAATTAAGCAAAACAAATTTAAAAATAGGCGATATTATTTTAACGGCAGATAAAAATAAAATTTTTACTTCTTTAGACTTTAAAAAGATTATTGAAGAAAAACAATTGGGAGAAGTAATTGATTTAACTGTTAAAAGGGGAGATAAAACAATTAACTGTAATATAAAAATAGTTAAAATCAAAGAAGAAATAAGAAGTGGGATTGCGATTCTTGAGACGTCTAATTATAAAACTAATCCGCCTATTACTTTAAAATTTAATAGTGCCGAAACAGGCCCTTCGGGTGGGCTTATGATGACACTTGCAATTTATGATATGTTAACTAAAGAAGATCTTACTAAAGGCTATAAAATAGTAGGAACAGGGACAATTGAAGAAGATGGTACGATAGGAGAAATTGGTGGCATTAGGTATAAACTAGCGGGGGCAATTAAAGAAAAAGCTGATATATTTATCGCCCCCTCTGGAAATAATTATAAAGAAGTTATTAAAATAAAACAGAAAAAGAATTTGAAAATAAAAATAATTGAGGCTAAGAATATAGTGGATGTAATAACACAGTTAAATAATTTATAGATATTTGAATATAATGATAATGGGTGAATAAAATGAAGTTATTATTAAATAAAGAGGTTGGTTTTATCCCATATCAAATGTATTTACTAGAAAAAAAAGAGGAAAGTTATCAGTTAAATAATATTCCACTATATTTAAAAGAAAATATTCGCGATTATGAAAATACAAAGCAATGCTTATTTTGTTATTTATATGATGAATTAGCCAAAAAAGATAAAATTAAATTTGAAAATATGGTTAATGACATTGAAATAAAAAGTTTTAGTAAAATATTAAAGAGATAAGTTAAAATCTCTTTTTTTTATCTTTTATTTGTGGTATTCTTAATATGGAAATAAAAGAGGTAAGTATGAAAAAGGGATTTGATAATAATTTATATTTAAAACTTCAAACAGAAAGTATTTTAAAAAGAATGAAGCAATTTGATAATAAAATATATATTGAATTTGGTGGTAAATTATTTGATGATTACCATGCATCGCGTGTTTTACCAGGCTTTAAACCAGATGTAAAATTAGAAGTACTAAAAAAAATTAAAGATAAGTGTGAAGTGTTATTTTGTATCAGTGCGAAAGATATTGATAGAAGTAAAACGAGGTCCGATATAGGAATTACTTATGATATGGATGTTATTAGACTAATTAAAGAGTTAAATAAAATGGGAATATTGGCAAACAATGTTGTAATTACACAGTATAAAGGAACCGACAGTGCGAATATTTATAAAAAACGTTTAGAAAGAATGGGAGTCAACGTTTATTTTCATACTTTAACTAAAGGTTATCCAACTGATATAGATACAATTGTAAGTGATGAAGGATATGGGGCAAATCCATATATTAAAACAACAAAACCGGTTGTGATTGTCAGTGCACCTGGTCCAGGTAGTGGGAAATTAGCTACTTGTTTATCACAACTTTATCATGAATACAAATTAGGAATTAAAAGTGGCTATGCCAAATATGAAACATTTCCTATATGGAATTTGCCTTTAAAACATCCGATTAATTTAGCTTATGAAGCGGCAACCGCTGATTTAAAAGATATTAATTTAATCGATAGTTTTTACCTTGAAGAAACTGGTAAAACAGCAGTAAATTATAATCGTGATATGGAAATGTTTCCAGTTTTAAAAAGGATAATGAAGAAAATAACTAACGAAGATATTTATAATTCGCCAACTCAAATGGGTGTGAATATGGCGGGCTTTGCTATTAATGATGAACAATTATGTATTGAAGCTAGTTTAGAAGAAATAATTAGAAGATATTACCGTAGTTTAAGAGATTATAAATTAGGAATTGTCGATGAAGATGTGCCTCGTCGTATAAAAATGATGATGAACGAATTAAATATTAGTGAAGATAATAGAAAAGTTGTTAAGCCTTGTTTAGATAAAACTGCCAAAGAAAAAGTCCCGGTTTTGGCAATTATGTTAAAAAACAAAAAGATTATAACTGGAAAACGGACAAATATTATGACCCCAGCAGCATCGTGTATTTTGAATGCTCTTAAAATATTGTCTAAAATTGATGATATTCATTTACTTTCACCAGTTGTTTTAGACCCAGTTTTAAAATTAAAAAAAGAGTTGTTTGATGATGAAAAAAGGTTATTAAATTTACAAGATGTCCTACTTTGTTTAAGTATTTGTGCTGCCACCAATGAAATAATTGTCAAAGTACTTGACCAACTTGTTAAATTAACCGGTTGTGAGGCACATTCTAGTTTTATTTTAGATGAAGTTGATGAAAAAATGCTTCGCAGTTTGCATATAAATTTAACAAGTGACGCTATTATATTTTCTAAAAACTACTTTTTAAAATAATAATAATTTTTTTCTTGCATTAATTATTGGTGTAAAATAAAATGTAATAGGGGGATGTACGAATGAATAATATTAAAAACTTTTATACTTTGGATAAAAACAAATTAAAAGAATCTTTTATTGATAGTTTACAAGATTCTAAATTTAAAGATTTAGTAACAGTTTTAAAAATTGATGATGATATTTTAATGAAATATACATCAACTTTAATGGATGCGGCAATAGAATTTAATCATTGCCAAAATTGTAAAGGTTTAGATGAATGTCCTAATAGAGTTAAAGGTTCTTGCTATACACCAGTTTTAGTAAAGAACAAAATTGTCTTTTCTTATACTAATTGTTCATTAATGAATAAATATTTAAAGGATAATAAATATCAAAAAAACGTTTTACTTTTTGATGTGCCCAAAGAAATTAAAAATGCCTCACTTAAGAATATGTATGTAAATGATAAAAACAGAATTGAACTAATTAAATACATCAAAACATTTATTTCACAATATAACACAGAAAAAGGTTTGTATTTACATGGTTCGTTTGGCAGTGGGAAAACTTATATAATTGCCGCTATGTTTAATGAATTAGCTAAAAAAGATATTGAAAGTGCCATTATTTATTTCCCGGAATTTTTAAGAAATTTAAAAGAATCATTTGATTCTAATTATAAGGAGAAATTTGATTATATTAAAAAGGTTCCATTACTTTTAATTGATGATATAGGTGCGGAGAATCTGACGATGTGGGCACGAGATGAAATTTTAGCCACTATTTTGCAATATCGAATGGATGAAAAACTAGCTACTTTTTTTACATCTAACTTAGATTTAGAAAGTTTAGAAATACATTTAAGCGTTACTAATAATAAAATAGATAAAATAAAAGCCCGAAGGATTATTGAAAGAATAAAGCAATTGACTAAAGATGTATCTTTAATTAGTGTAAATAATAGAAAGTAGGATATTAGTTATGAAAAGAGGCTTGAATTTAGAATTACTTTTAAAAGATTCACGAAATTATTCAATTAGTGAAATAAACAATTTACTAACTGAGTCAAACATAAGTTTTTTAATCCGAAACTTTTTAAACTTTTTAAATAAAAATATCACTAACCCAGAAATAGAAGATAAAAGTTATTTGCTAAAAATATTTTATTATTTACCACAATTTATTAATAAAAGTCATCATTTAAATAAAGAAAGTATTAATAATAAAATCATTAAAATAATGGATAATGTTAAAAACCATTTAGATAAAGAAAATAAAGACTATGAACTATTAAAAGAAATTTTATTACAATTAGAGAATTTGTCAGTAATGCTGATGTATGATTTAAATATAGAAAATTGTTCTTCTAAATATTCATTAATAAATTACATTGTCTTTGATAATTGCAATGAGCTAATGTTTAAAAAAATTATTACCAAATATCCATATTTAGTTAATATAAGTGATGAAAATAAAGAATCTTTAATAACTAAATTGGTTAGACAATATTTAATAGAATTAGATAAATATGCAGATAATAAATATAAACAAAAATTGATTTATTATGATCATATTATTGATTTTGTATTATCTTCTAAAAGGTTAAAACTAAGTTATGAAGATAAAGTTGCAATGTTAAATAAAATAGAAGAGGCCTTAGATAAGTTAAAATCAGATATAGATTTAGGAGATTTAAAAGAAGAAATTTTAAGTTGGTTAGTTAATCTAAAAAATAAATTAGTTATTACTATAAATAATAGTAAAAAAGCATCTATAATTACTAGATATGGAATAGCCACTAACTTTTCTGGGAAAATAGTTAAAGAATATACTAAATATTTAGGTTTTCCTAAAGTAAAAAGGGAAGTAATTACTGAAGCAACAATTGCTATTGATGCAAAAAATGCTTTGATGTTAGATGATGCATTAAGTATTAAAGAATTAGATAATAAAAACTTTTTATTAGGAGTGCATATTACAGAAGTAGCGAATCGAATTGATTATAATCAAATGTTATTAGAAGATATTATAAAACGAGGTAAAACTATATATTTAAGCGGTGAAAGTTTACCTATTATGCCAACAAATATAGCTGAAAAAATATCTTTATCGCCAAATACTCGAAGATTATGTAAATCATATTATTTTGAAATAGATAATCGGGGGAATGTCTTAGACTTTTTAATGAAAAAAGAAATAATAATGCTGTCTAATAAACTATCTTATAAATATGTAAATGATGTTTTAAAAAGTGAAACATATGATAGCCCTGTTAAAGAATTGTTATTTAAATTATTAGAAATAACCAAAGCAATAAATACACAAGATCCCGTTAACCCTTTATATATATTGTATAAAAGAAAACAAAATAAAGAATTTGCTTTTAATTCACCAGCGGCTAAAATAGTGGAAACATGTATGCTACTACCAAACAGTTTTACAGCAAAGTTATCTAGTAAAAATAATACGCCATTTCTTTATCGCAATCATGTTATTGATGATAAATTAAAGCAAGACATGGCCCAATTAACTAGCAATTTATTATGGGATTTAGAGTCAATTGGCCTAAAAGAATTAGTTAATAATTTAGTTGATAGTTTTCCTAGTGGGTATTATAGTGAAAAAAATAAAGGACATGCGGGTTTGAATAAAGAAAGTTATGGTCAAATAACTTCTCCAGGAAGAAGGGGTGGGTCAATTGTCAATGAGTTGTGCATTGATACTTGTTATTTTAAAAACCCTTCTAATCAAGAAGTATATTATTTAGAAAATTTAGTCCAAGAAAGTGCTAAAATATTAAATGAAAAAGATATTTGTATTGAAGAATTTATAAGACAATATACAAAAAAATAATTAATAATCAGTGGGTATTTCGAATATAATTAAAAAACAACAGTTGATTTATCTTAAATTAGTGCTATAATTAATTCATTGCTATTATTAAGAACACGATTATAAATAATAATATATAGAAAGTTAGTGGTTGATGGAAACTAACAATTAGTATTTATAGTTACTATCTTATAGCTAAAATTTATAAAAAATTTTCGTCTAACTAGCGTTATAAAGTAATTAAGTTAAATAGTGGATGGTACCGTGTAATTTGCACTCCTATTAGTAGAAATACTAGTGGAGTTTTTATTTGGAAGGAGAAAGATATTATGGAAAATATTAAGGAAAATGAGAAGTTAAATGTTTTAAATCATTCATGTGCCCATTTATTAGCGCAAGCAGTTAAAGAGTTATATCCAAAGGCTTTATTTTGGGTTGGACCAGTTATTGAAGAAGGATTTTATTATGATATTGATTTAGGTGATAATGTTATAAAAGAAGAAGATTTATTAACAATCGAAAATAAAATGTTAGAGTTAGCGAAAAAAGATATTAATATTATTAAAGAAGAGATTTCTAAAAAAGAAGCTTTAAATATATTTAAAGAGGACTCATATAAAATTGATTTAATAAATAATTTAGATGAAAATGAAATAATTACTTGTTATCGTCAAGGAGATTTTGTTGATCTATGCCGTGGACCACACCTAAAAAGCACTAAAGAGTTAAGACATTTTAAATTGTTAAAGACATCAGGGGCGTATTTTAAAGGTGATTCAAAAAATAAAATGTTACAAAGAATATATGGAATATGCTTTTTCAATAGTGATGACTTAGAAAAACATTTAAACTTTTTAGAAGAAGCAAAAGCTAGGGATCATAAGAAATTAGGTAAAGAATTAGAATTATTTATGATTAGTGAATTTGGCCCAGGTTTTCCTTTCTTTTTACCAAAAGGAATGATATTAAGAAATGAATTAGAGAATTTTTGGTATAAAGAGCATACAAAAGAAGGATATCAATTTATTAAAACTCCAATTATGTTAAATAAAGATTTATGGGAAATATCTGGTCATTGGGTTAATTATCGTGAAAATATGTATACATCTGCTATTGATGAAAAAGAATTTGCTATTAAGCCAATGAATTGTCCAGGAGGATTATTAGTTTATAAAAATAGTTTATATTCCTATAAAGATTTGCCAATAAGAATGGGAGAACTTGGACAAGTACACCGTCATGAAGCAAGTGGGGCTTTAAATGGGCTATTTAGAGTTAGGACATTTACACAAGATGATGCCCATATATTTTTAAGAGAAGACCAAATTGAAAGTGAGATAGTAAGATTAATTAGTTTTATTGATCGCATGTATAAAGTATTTGGCTTAACTTATAATATTGAACTTTCAACAAGGCCATTAGAAAAATATATTGGAGAAATAAGTATTTGGGATAAGAGTGAAAAAGCCTTAGCGGATGCTTGTAAAAAAGCCGGGAAAGAATATAAGATAAATCCAGGAGATGGAGCATTTTATGGACCTAAATTAGATTTTCATATTAAAGATTCAATTGGAAGAGTTTGGCAATGTGGAACAATTCAATTAGATATGAATTTACCAGAGAGATTTGATTTAACTTATATTGATAAAGATGGAACAAAAAAAAGACCAATTATGTTACACCGTGTCATATATGGTTCAATTGAGAGATTTATTGGGATATTAATTGAACATTATAAAGGAGCATTTCCTCTTTGGCTAAGTCCAGTGCAAGTAAATATTATTCCTATTAATAATAAATATCATTTAGAATATGCAAATAAGATTAAAGAATTATTAATGGATAAAGAAATTAGAGTTGAATTAGATGATAGTGAAGAAAAGCTTGGCTATAAAATGCGCAATTCACAAACTAAAAAAATACCTATTTCTATAATAATTGGCGATAAAGAAAGAGATAATGAAGAAATAAGTTATCGTTTGTTTGGTAGTGAAGAAACTGTAACTTTAAAATTTAATGAATTTATAGAATATGTAAATAAAAAAATAGTTGATAAAAAATAATCGACTATTTTTTCTTTTTTAATTGATAAGCTTTATAAACGTTGTAACCAACTTCTAAAACGGTCATTTGCCCAACGCCTCCGGGAACAGGGGTAATATAAGAACATTTATCCTTAACGTTATCAAAGTCAACATCCCCATATAATTTTTCATTTTCACTGTTAATTCCTACGTCAATTACAACAGCATTATCTTTGACCATATCCGAAGTAATAAAATGTTTTTTCCCTATAGCAACAATTAAAATATCAGCCAAGTTAGTGATATCTTTTAAATTAGTCGTTTTAGAATGGCAAATAGTAACAGTAGCATTATTATTTAACATTAAATTTAAAAGGGGTTTTCCAACTAAAGAACTTCTTCCAACAATTACAACATGTTTACCAGTAATAGTTATATGATAATAATTTAAAATATCTAATATTCCAAGTGGAGTACAAGGAATTAAACAATCGCTATTTGAAACTAATTTACCACTATTTAAATTAGTTAATCCATCAATATCTTTTTGTGGTAATATTTTATTTTGAATAATAGAAGGATTTAAATGCTTAGGTAAAGGCAATTGGACAATTATACCATCAACTAAATCATTGTTATTTTCTAATTCAATTATATTTAATAATTCAGTTTCTTTAATATTTGAAGCTAATTTAAGATGTTTAAAATTATAATTTAAATAATTAGCCATCTTTTCTTTTTGCTTAACATAAACATTACTAGATGAATTATTCCCAACTTGAATAACTGTAAGACCTAAAGGACGATTAACAAGTAATAGTTTTTCCTTAAGTTGCTTAAGCATTTCCTCTTTTACTTTTTTCCCATCTAATATAATCATAAATCATCTTCCCTTCTTTTTTTATTTTATCATACTAAATAAATATAATAAATTATAATATTTTAATAATAATTTCATATATTTAAATATCAGTAGAAAGGAATAATATATATGGAAACACTTAAAGTATCTTCAAAGTCAAATTCTAGTAGTGTAGCGGGGGCAATCGCTAATAGTTTAAAAGAAACTAACATCATTGAAATACAAACAGTTGGAGCAGGAGCTCTTAATCAAGCCGTAAAAGCAATTGCTATTGCGCGAGGATTTGTTGCGCCCTCGGGAAAGAATTTAATTTGTATCCCGGCATTTACCGACATTATAATTGAAGGAGAAGAGCGAACGGCCATTAAATTGATTGTCGAGGTAAAATAATTTTTCCTTGAAGAACATGAGAAAACTCATGTTTTTTTTATATTTTAAAAAATAGTTGAGGAATTTTTGAAAGTTTTTACCAATAATATATGTAGGAGGTGATTTTGGTGGAATACGTTTTAAAAATTAAAGAATATGTATCAGGCCATAAAAAAGAAATAATAATGAAAGGAGGTATATGCTTAATTGTAATTATTTTAGTGGGGTTAATATATTATTTTAATATTTTAACAGCTAAAAGTAGTGTTATAAGCGAAGAAAAACCAAAAGAGGTTGAATTGGGGAAAGAGGTTTTAAAGAAAGAGATTATTGAAAAGTATTATTTAGTCGACATTAAAGGGTTTGTTAGTAAGCCTGGGGTTTATTCTTTAAAAGAAGGAAGTCGCGTTATTGACGTTATTCGTTTAGCTGGAGGGCTTCTTCATAATGCCAATACTTCAGTAATTAATTTAAGTTTAAAAATATTTGATGAAATGGTTATTATAATATATAGTGATGAAGAAGTAAAAAACTTTAAAACTACTAAATTAGAAGAAACAAAAGTTATTGATAATTGTCTTAATAATGAACAAGAAATAGTTAATGATGGATGTTTAAATAAAGATGAAATAAAAGATAATAATACAAACGATAAAATAAATATAAATACAGCAACAAAAGAATTATTAATGACATTATCAGGAATAGGGGAATCTAAAGCTATAAATATTATTAATTATCGTAAAGAGAAACTATTTATAAAAATAGAAGATTTAAAAGAAGTATCGGGAATAGGGGATTTAATTTTTGCTAAAATTAAGGACTTTATTACTATCTAAGTATTTATATATATTTTGTTTAATTATAGTTGGGATTTACAGTTTTATTTATATTAATATTCCTAGAAATAGTAAGTATAATCTTAAAGATACTAAGTTTATAGGAGTAATATCGAGTATAAGTTATAAGTCGGATAAAATATCTTTAACAATTAAGAGTAAAGAAAAACTAGATGGAATATATTACTTAAAAGATAAACCTTATATTAAATTAGAATTAGGGATGAAGGTAAAATTAATAGGAGAATTAATTAAGCCTAGTAATAATACTGTCCCTAATACTTTTAATTATAAAAAGTATTTGTATCGTAATCATAAATTTTATATGTTAAATATAACTAGTATTGAAGTAATAAGTAATAACCATAATATTTTTTATAGTATTAAGAATATGATAAATAATAAAATAGATAAACTTACTTTATCTAAAGGTTATATAAAAGCCTTCATATTAGGAGGATATAATGGCTTAGATGATGATGCCTTGATAAGTTACCGAAATAATGGTATTAGTCATTTATTAGCGGTTTCTGGTATGAATATCAGCCTTATTGCTACATTTGTTTTATTCATTTTAAAAAAGATTGGAATATACGAAAATAAAAGATATTTTATTACTATTTTATTTATTTTATTATTTATGTTTTTAACATCTTTTACAGGTTCAGTTATGCGTGCAAGTATTTTTTTTATTTTGCTATCGATTAATAAAATATATTATTTTAATATATCAACATTAAATATTATGGTTTTAACATTAATAGTTATTTTATTTATTAATCCATTTATTATTTATGATGTAGGGTTTTTATTTTCATTTGTTATTAGTTTTTATCTCATTTGGTTTAATAAATTATTAGAAAATAAATCTTATTTTAAATCTTTAATAATGATTGGCATTATTTCTTTTTTAAGTAGTTTTCCAATTACGATATACAATTTTTATCAAGTAAATATTTTAAGTATTATATATAATTTATTTTTTGTTCCTTTTGTTTCTATTATTATTTTCCCTTTAGCAATTATTGCATTATTTTTAACATTTTTAGATCCGATTTTTTATTTTTTAGTTAATATAATGGAGAATTTATCTATATTTTTAAATAATATAAATTTTGGTAAAATAATTTTGATGAAGCCTAATTTTATAGTTATAATAATTTACTATGTTGTTATTACTTATTTTTTAAAAAGTTTAGAAAAAAAGAAATACTTTCCTATTATTTATTTCTTTTTAATAGTTTTAATTCATTATAATTTTAATTATATTATAAGTAAAGATAGTTTAATGATGATTGATGTAGGGCAAGGAGATAGTTTTTTATTTTCTGTTGATAATAAATATATTTTAATTGATACAGGGGGTAAAATGTTTGGCCAATCAAAAATTGCTGAAAATATTCTTTTGCCATATTTAAAATCTAAAGGTATAAAAAAATTAGAGTATTTAATACTAACACATGGAGATTATGATCATTTAGGTGAGGCTAATAAATTAATAAATAGTATGGATATTAATAAGGTTTTATTTAATAAAAATGAATATAATGATAATGAGTTAAAAGTAATTGCTAATTTAAAAAAGAAAAAGATAAGTTATAGTAGTTCTTTTACTAATATAACATATAATAATTTAAGGATAAAGTCTTTGAATACTAATTTAATTGACGAGAATGATTCAAGTATAATTTTATTAATTAATTATAAGGGGATTTCCATGCTTTTAATGGGGGATTCATCAATTAAAAGTGAAAAATATATATTAAATGAATATAAACTTAAGGATGTGCATATATTAAAAGTAGGTCATCATGGATCAAAAACATCAACAAGTGAAGAGTTTTTAAAAAAGGTTAATCCGGATATTTCCTTAATATCAGTAGGATTAAATAATAAGTTTAAGCATCCAAGTGAAATAGTAATTAATCGTTTAAAAAATATTAATACAAAAATATATTTAACAAGTACAGATGGTAGTGTAATTATTGATTTAAATAATTTAGATAATATAATTAGCTTTCCTAGGGAACGCTAGCGCTTTGGTTAGCGTTTATAATATAGAAGGGGAGATTAATTTCTCTCTTTTATTTTTTAGAAGAAAGTGCTATAATCTAAAAGTGAGGTTAAAATGGAATTTGATATTATAATAAAAGATATAGTAAATAATGATAATTTTAAGAAATTAGAAAGAATATCGCATCATGGTGTTACAAGGTTTGACCATTCATTAATGGTGGCTAAATATAGTTATAAAATTTCTAAGGCTTTAAAATTGGATTATAATTCGGTTACAAGAGGAGCAATGCTTCATGATTTTTTCTTTATAGACAATAAAGATTTAACTAGAAAAGATAAATTGTATTCTATAGTTAATCATCCAAAAATTGCTTATAATAATGCAATTAAATATTTTGATATTAATTATTTAGAAGAAGATATAATATTGTCACACATGTTTCCAATTTCTTTAAAAGCACCAAGATATATTGAAAGTTGGATTGTCGATATGGTTGATAATGTTGTAGCAATTAAAGAAAAAGCATATACGATAAAAAGGCAATTAAAGACGGCGGTTACATTTTTACTTATAACTGTTTTAAATTATATGTAATTATAACGTTATTGCTTTTAAATAAGTTAATAGTATAGTAATATTAATATGTAGTTTAAGTTTTACTTACTACATATTTAATTGTCTCCGTAGTTTAGTTGGATAAAACAAGCCCCTCCTAAGGGTTAGAGCGGTGGTTCAAGTCCACTCGGGGACACCAATTGCCGATATAGTTTAGTGGTAAAATAGGTCCTTGGTAAGGATCAGCGGTAAGTTCGATTCTTACTTTCGGCACCATCATAAATAGGCCGGTTTAGTTTAATGGTAAAATAAGTCATTCGTAACGATTAGCTATAAGTTCGATTCTTATAACCGGCACCA
>JAVWBB010000001.1:0-59292 GCA_036649735.1 Bacilli bacterium | reverse complement strand
ATTTACTATGTTTCACGTGAAACATTGGACAGTGTTTTTCTTTATAATATATAGGAATTTTAAAGATTCTATTATAGTTTTATACCCTCTATTATTTCCCGGGAAATAATTTATTACAGCATTTACTATGTTTCACGTGAAACATTGGACAGTGTTTTTCTTTATAATATATAGGGATTTTAAAGATTCTATTATAGTTTTATACCATCTATTATTTCCCAAAAAATAATTTGTTATATCATTTACTATGTTTCACGTGAAACATTGGACGGTGTTTTCCTTTATAATATATAGGGATTTTAAAGATTATATTGTAGTTTTATACTCTTGATTATTTCCCGGGAAATAATTTGTTACCTCATTTACTATGTTTCACGTGAAACATTGAACAGATTTTTAATATAAATTTTTAGCAAAAAAAAAGACATTTTAAATGTCTTCTTCACTATCTTCTACAATTTCTTCTTCTTCTTGTTTTTTAATTTTTGCAACAGTTGCTACCTTTTGATTATCTTTTAGATTAATTAATCTTGATCCTTGTGTATTTCTTCCTATATTAGCAACCTGTTCCATTGGCATTCTAATAATTATTCCACTATCGGTAATTATCATTAAATCTTCCTCGATTCCTTCAACAGCTTTAATAGCAACAAGATTACCATTCTTTTCTGTTATCTTTAATGCTGCTACACCCTTACTGCCTCTATGAGTTAGCCTATACTCACGAACATTCGTTCGTTTGCCAAATCCTAGCTCAGTAACTATTAATATTTGTTGGTCTTCATTTATTACCTCAGCACCAACTACATAGCCTTCGCCAACATTAATACCCTTTAATCCAGAAGCATTCCTGCTTAATGGCCTTGCTTCTTTTTCTAAAAATCGAACCATTCGACCATTTGATGAACCAATTAATATCTCGTGATTTCCATCTGATTTCTTAACAGTTATAAGTTCATCATCATCTTTTAATTTAATTGCAATCTTACCACCATTTCTAATACTATCAAACTCACTTAATTCAGTCTTTTTAATTAGTCCCTTTTTTGTGAAGAATACTAAATATTTATTTTCTTCCAATTCGGTATTAACTCTAATTACAGAATTAATGGCCTCATCTTTTTCAAGTGGTAACAAATTAATTATTGGTAAACCCTTAGATTGTCTAGCAAACAAAGGAATTTCATAACCTTTTAATCGGTACACTTTCCCTTTATTTGAGAAGAATAGAATATAATCATGTGTTCTCATAGAAATTAAATGCTCCGCAAAGTCTTCCTCATTAGTAGTCATTCCTTTAACTCCAACGCCGCCTCTTCTTTGACTTCTATAAGTATCAATTAAAATTCTCTTTATATATCCTTTATTAGTTAAAGTGACTATAATATCTTCAACAGGTATCAAAGATTCATCTTCTATATACTCTATACTTGTCATATCGATCTCTGTTCTTCTTTCATCACCATATTTATCTTTAATTTCTAATAATTCTTTTTTAATTATTTCTAATACTTTTTCATCACTTGCCAATATTTCCTTCATACTATCAATAAATATTAAAATATCTCTTAATTCAGCTTCTACTTTTTCTTTTTCTAAGCCTGTTAATTTTCTTAGTTTCATTTCCAAAATAGCTTCTGCTTGAATATCTGATAAATTAAAGTTATTTGCCAAACCAATTTTTGCTTCGGCATCAGTCTTAGAAGCTCGTAATAATTTAATAACGGCATCAATATTATCTAAAGCAATTTTTAATCCTTCTAAAATATGAGCTCTATTTTCCGCCTTATTTAAATCAAATTTAGTTCTTCTAATAATAACTTCCTTTTGATGATTAATGTAATGCCCCAAAATTTCAGTTAAACTTAGTGTTTTAGGTTCGCCATTTACAAGCGCTAATAAATTTATACCATAAGATGCTTGTAACTGTGTGTGTTTAAACAAATTATTTAAAATTACATTAGCATTTGCTTCTTTTTTAACTTCAATAACAATTCTTATAATACCTTTGTTTGATTCATCTCTTAAATCAGAAATTCCATCAACTATCTTATCTTTAACTAAATCAGCGATTTTTTGTATTAAAACTGATTTATTTACTTGATATGGTATTTCACTTACAATTATTTCGTGTTTTCCATTTTTATTTTCTTTTATTTCACATTTTGACCTAATTGTAATTATTCCCCTACCAGTTTCATAAGCTCTTTTAATAGAAGAATTTCCTAATATAGTAGCACCAGTAGGAAAATCTGGCCCTTTAATATATTGCATCATTTCTAAATTGGTTAATTCAGGATTATCAATAAATGCCACTGTTCCATCAATTACTTCTCCTAAATTATGTGGGGGAATATTTGTAGCCATTCCTACAGCAATTCCTGAGGTTCCATTTACTATAATATTAGGAAAACGAGAAGGTAAAATTTCTGGTTCTTTAACACGCCCATCGTAGTTATCAACAAAGTTTACCGTATCTTTATTAATATCTCTAACCATTTCCATTGATAATTTACTCATTCTTGCTTCTGTATAACGAGAAGCTGCTGCACCATCACCATCTATTGAACCAAAGTTACCATGTCCATCAACCATTAAATACCTATACGTAAATTTTTGTGCCATCCTAACAATTGTATCATATATACTAGCATCACCATGAGGATGGAAATCTCCCATTACTTCACCAACTATTTTTGCTGATTTTAAATATTTAACACTAGGATAAATTCCTAATTGATTCATCGCATAAATTATTCTACGATGAACTGGTTTTAATCCATCACGTACATCGGGTAAAGCACGAGCAACAATAACTGACATTGAATAATCTAAGAAAGATTCTTCAATTTCTTTAGTTATTTCTCTATCTGCTAAACGATCATTTCTAATTACATCATCATTCATTTTGTTTTCCCCCTATATATCCAAATTCTTAACATATTTAGCATTTTTTTCAATAAATTCACGTCTTGGTTCAACATTTTCACCCATTAATATATCAAAAGCATTATCCGCCCTAATAGCGTCATCCACTGTAACTCTTAGTAATTCACGATGTTCAATATTCATTGTTGTATCACATAATTCCTCAGGGTCCATTTCTCCTAAACCTTTATTTCTAGAAAGTTCATATTTTGTATTTTCAGGCAACGTTTTTAAATATTCATCCAATTCTTTTTCAGTTATTATCCATTTTATATTTTTTCCATGTGTAACTTTAAATAAAGGAGGTTGAGCTATATAAATATATCCATTTTCTACTAATGGTTTAAAATATCTGTAAAAAAACGTTAATAACAGAGTCCTTATGTGAGCACCATCAACATCGGCATCGGTCATAATAATAATTTTATGATACCTTAATTTTTCAATATCAAACTCATCGCCAATTCCCGTTCCAAAAGCCGTTATCATTGACCTAATTTCAGCATTTTCAAAAATTCTATCCAATCTTGCTTTTTCAACATTTAAAATTTTTCCTCTAAGTGGCAAAATAGCTTGTGTTCTTGAATCTCTTCCATCCTTAGCAGAACCTCCTGCTGAATCCCCTTCGACAATAAACACTTCAGAGATAGTAGCATCCTTACTTGAACAATCTGTAAGTTTTCCATTAAAACCAATTGATTCTAAAGGAGTTTTTCTCCTTGTTAACTCACGCGCCTTTTTAGCTGCTACTCTGGCTCTTGCTGCCGTTGTTGCTTTTTCCATAATTATTTTAGCCTGATCTGGAGTTTCTAACAAAAATCTTTCCAAAGCTTCACTAAATATCTTGTCAGTAATACTTCTAACCTCACCATTTCCCAATTTAGTTTTAGTTTGTCCTTCAAATTGTGGATTAGGATGTTTTAACGAAATAATCATTGTGATTCCTTCACGAACATCATCCCCACTTAAAGCTTCATCTGTTTCTTTTATGTACTTATTACTAATAGCGTATTTATTTAACACTCTTGTAAGTGCTCTTTTAACCCCATCTTCATGCGTTCCACCCTCAGGTGTAGTAATATTATTAACAAAGGAATAAACGTTAGAATTATAGCCTTCATTATATTGAAAAGCCACTTCTAAAGATATATCATTTTCTATACCTTCTGCATCAACAATAGTCTCATGAATAGGAATTTTAGGACCATTTAATAATTTAACATATTCAACAATTCCTCCAGCATATAAAAATTCATCCTTTTTATTATCTTCTCTTTCATCAACTAATATTATTTTTAAACCCTTATTTAAAAATGCTAATTCTCTTAATCTGTTTTTTAATATTTCATACACAAAGACCGTTGTTTCTGTAAATACATCCGGATCAGGTTTAAATGTTACCGTAGTTCCAGTTCTATTTATATCACATTCTCCAACTTCTTTTAAAACTCCATCAGGTTTTCCTCCATTTATAAATCTTTGATGATAAGTTTTGCCATCTTTATAAATTATTACATCTAACCATTCACTTAATGCATTAACAACCGATGCTCCAACTCCATGAAGTCCTCCAGAAACTTTATATCCACTTCCTCCAAATTTACCTCCAGCATGAAGAACTGTAAATATTGTTTCAACCGCTGATTTCCCAGTTTTTTCAAGAATCCCTATTGGTATACCACGTCCATTATCTTTAACCGTAATTGTATTTTCTTTTCCAATGCTTACTTCAATATCCGTTGCATATCCCGCTAAAGCTTCATCAATGGCATTATCTACTATTTCCCATACTAAATGATGTAATCCTCTTTCACTTGTTGTACCTATATACATTCCTGGTCTTTTTCTTACTGCTTCTAATCCTTCTAAAACCTGTATAGAGGATGAATCATATATCTCATTATTTTTTTCCATTGTTTATTTCTCCTTTTATTATTATTTTGCCTTCATCTATTTTATAAATATTAGCCCCTACTAACAATTTTTTATTTATATTAACTAAATCTGTAGTTGTAATAATTACTTGCATATCATTATTAATAAACTTTATTAATTTATTTTTTTTAATCTTATCTATTTCACTAAATATATCATCAAGTAATAATATTGGTTTATATCCCGTTGCCTCTAAAAAAATAGGTATTTCGGATAACTTAAAAGCAATAATAGCTAATCTTTGTTGTCCTTGTGAACCATATATTTTTAAATCATTTCCTTTGAAATTAAATAAAAAATCATCTCGATGAGGTCCATATAATGTTGTTCCATACGTTAATTCTTTTTTATAATTTTTTTTAAACTTATCTAATAGATTTCTTTTAATTGTCTCATCATTAAAATCCTTTTTATTAAATATTTCAATATTAGTAATGTAATTAATTTTTAAATCTGTAAAATTTGTTATTTCATTATAAATAGTTGTAATATTACTATTTATTTTATCAATAAACTCATATCTATTTTTATATATTATAATAGCCCTTTCTATTAGTTTATCGGTTAAAATATCTAAATATCTTTTATCAGATAGACTATTAGTATAAAGTATTTTTAAGTATTCATTTCTTGTTTTTAATATTTTATTATACTCATTATATATTTTTAAATAGTTTTTATTTATTTGACTTATTTCTATATTTAATAAATTTCTTCGAACATTGGGACTACCTTTTACAATTTCTAAATCATCTGGTGTAAACATTATGATATTAAAATTACCTATATAATCAGATATCTTATTTATTTTTGTTTTATTTATAAATATTTCTTTTAATTTTTCTTGATAAGTTAATTTTAAAGTTTTATTTATTTGTCCTTTTTTGATATGCCCTTCAATAATAAATTTTTTTTGACCTTCTTTAATAATATTTGTTTCTTTTATTAGCCTATGTGATTTTGTAATTGCTAACATATATATACTTTCCAAGATATTTGTCTTCCCCTGAGCATTTTTTCCTATTATTATATTAACATTATTATTAAATTTTATAGATAATTTACTATAATTTCGAAAATTGACTAATTTAAGTTCATATATTTTCAAAAATATCATTTTTAATGCTCATATAACAACCAACACCCCTTTTTGTACTCCTATACATATGAATATATTATAGCACATTTTTTTAAATAAAACTACACAAAAAAGAAGATTTATATATGTTTTTAATCATATTTTATCTTCTTCTTTTAAATTTATTCTTTTTGTCTTGATTTAATAATATAACCAAGTTTAGAAGCTCGATATATTTGATTTTCAAATGATCCTTTTGAAATATCAACATCAAGCATTTTACCATTTTTAAAGACAACATTAGTCTTTTTATCTAAACTAGTAAAATCTGAAATATATTTTAATGAAATCCAATGGCAATTGACATTTGTAATAGCCTCTGTTGGAATAAATATTATTTCTCGACTATCGTCTATTAAGATTGGTGCTTTATATTTACTGCCAATTAATTCATTTGCTCCTTCGATTCGTCCACTCATTGAGCTACCAAAATATTTACAACTTGCTTCCATTATTTGATATGAACTTCGATTAATAATATACTCATTATTTACTTCAATTACTTTTGAAGTCTTAGCATTTAATGGTAAAATAGCTAATGTTTCATTATTAATCTCATAGTTTTCTTTCAAATTCTTTCCCCCTTATCTAATATTATAGGAGTTATATCTAGAATTTAATTCCTATGGCCCATTATATTATCACGTGTATAAGTCGAATATTGTCATATTATGGTTTAATAAAAAAAGACAAGTTAATGTCTTAATATGTTCTAATTGGTAAAACTAATTGAATTAATCCTTCATCATCTGTATCTTTAATAATTATAGGCTTAACATCGCTTAAAAAAGCTAATTCTACATTTAATCCTTCAAAAGATTTTAAAGCTTCAATCATATATTTAGCAGAAAATGATATTTTTATATTTTCATTATTATTTTTATTAACTAACATTTTTTCTTCAACACGCCCTAATTCTTCTGCAAAAGACCTAACATATAACATATTATCAATTGTTTCTAACATAACTATGTTTTTTTCTCTTTCACTAGTTAAAATACTCGCGCGATCAATTACATCATAAAAATCATTTATATTAACTGTAATCTTAACTAAAGCTTCATCCGGTATTAAATTAGAAGTATTTGGATATGTTCCATTAATTAATCTAGATTGAAATAATAGATTATTGTCTTTAAATAATATTTTATTATTAAAAATATGAATTTCCATATTTTCTTTACTATCACTTAATAATCTAGAAAATTCAATTATATTTTTACTTGGAATAACAATATTGTAATTTTCTTCCACAGTATTTGTTAATTTAATTATTTTTCTAGCTAAACGATAAGAGTCAGTAGAGTTACATTCTAAAATATTACCTACTATTTTAATATTAACTCCTGTTAAAACTACACGTGTTTCATCAGTAGCGGTTGCAAAAGATGTTTGATTAACTAGGCTTTTAAATTCTTTAATATTTATTAAAATAGGATTTTTACTCATTTCTAAATTAATAATAGGATATTCTTCTTTTTTTATTCCATTTAAATTAAATTCACTGTTAGGTGTATATATTAATATCTTTAAATCATCATATACTTCTATATTAATAAATTCTTCACTTAGTTTTCTTACAATATCAATTATATATTTTCCTTGAATTATAATTGATCCTTCTTCTATAACTTCCATTTCTTCTAATTCTTCTATTTTATATTGAA
This sequence comes from Bacilli bacterium, assembly GCA_036649735.1. Taxonomy (GTDB): domain Bacteria; phylum Bacillota_I; class Bacilli_A; order RF39; family UBA660; genus JAVWBB01. Next base: position 51,624 of record JAVWBB010000001.1, on the reverse strand, counting down.
TAAATATATCATTATCAGAGGCTGTTAAAACTAATCCTTCTTTTGATAATTCAAATTTAATTCCTGATAATACAGGTATTAAGTTTTTAGTAGATATAGCTTTAGATACTTTATTTAAACCTTCTAATAATAGTTCTCTTTTAATTTTTAATTTCATTTATATTCCTTCTTTCTTATAAGTTATTATTATTATTACTGTGTATACTGTGGATAAGTCTTAAATTTGTTTAAAATTAAGCTTACTTTTAAAAATTGCCTGTGGATAAATATTGAATATTAAAATTTAATCCACAATTAGATATCTTTTTTCAATTTTTCAATGATATTAAACAACTCTTTATTAGTTTTAATTTCTTCCTCTATTTTATCAACAGAGTGAATAACTGTAGAATGGTCTTTACCACCGAATTCAATACCTAATTTAGGAAATGATTCATCTGTTAGTTTTCGGCATAAGTACATGGCTATTTGTCTTGGAAAGGCAATGGAAGAATTTCTTTTTTTTGATTTTAAATCTTCAACTGTAATTGCAAAATAAGTCGCGACAACTTTTTGAATTTTGTGAATATTATTTTTTTCACTAATGCCTTTATTTATATAGTCTTTTAATGCTTCTATTGCTAAATCAATATTAATTTCACTTCCACTCATCATCGTTGAATAAGCAAGAAGTCTTGTTACGGAACCTTCAAGTTGTCTAACATCACTTCCCATGTTAGAGGCAATATATTCAATGACGTCATCTGGAATATTTTTTTCCACTCCTCCGGCGGATATTTTTTTTCTTAAAATAGCTACTCGAAGTTCAAAATCTGGGGGAAAGATATCAACAGTTAGTCCCCAACAAAACCTTGTTCGTAAACGATCTTCTAAGACTTTTAAATCATCTGGGGATCGGTCTGATGAAATAATTATTTGTTTATTATCACTATATAATGTATTAAAGGTGTGGAAAAATTCTTGTTGTGTTTGAACTGCACCTCCTAAAAACTGAATATCATCAATTATAAGTACATCAACATTACGATATTTATTTTTAAAGTATTCAACATAATTAAAGTTCGTTCCATTCTCATCTTTTTTGTTAATACCTAAAAAATCACTAATAAATTGTTCGCTGGTCACATATAATACTTTTTTATTTAAGTTATTGACAATTGAATTTCCTATGGCATGCATTAAATGGGTTTTACCTAATCCACTATTTCCATATATAAATAAAGGATTATACATTTTACCGGGGTTTTCAGCTACTGATAAAGCCGCCGCATGTGCAAATTTATTGCTATTACCAACAATAAAATTATCAAAAGTATAAATTGTTTTTAAATTAGAATTAACAAAGTTATTAATAGGAAGATTTAAGTTATTATCAACAGGATGTTTAGTTTCTTCTTTTTTTTTAACTTCTTCTTCCAATAAAAATTCATATTCGAAATTAGCCCCAGCAATAGTATTAAAATTAGTTACAATTAAATCAAAATAATTATCTTTTAAGTGTTTTTTATGAATAGGCATAGGAACAATTATCTTTGCTACTCCATTATCTATTGAATAAAGTTTAGTTTCACTAAACCAAGTAAGGTAAGCAAGAGATGTTAGTTCCGGTTTAATTGTATTTAAAAAATTAGTCCATAAAACAGATATATTCATAAAATCTCGCCCCCTTGATTTAAAGATATAAATAATTAGATTAAGTGTATCTCAAATTGTGGAAAAAATAAAGTAAAAATTTTATGAAAAAAGTTATCAACAACTTATCCACACCTTTTTCCACAAGCAATTCGCACTTAAATAAAAGAATAATGGACTTATCCACAATTTAGAAAAATAATTATCAACATTACTAATAAAGTTATCAACATATCTGTGGATATTGTGGAAAACATTTATTATCCTGTTTAAAAAATAAAGGTTTTGTTTAATAATTATAAATTATTTTATGAAATTTAGGAAAGATTTATAAAAACAATTTGACAAACAAGTAATAAATTGATTATAATAGGGTAGATTTAGTTAATGGAGGTGGACAAAATGAAAAGAACATTTCAACCAAATAATAGGAAGAAAGCTAAGAAGCATGGTTTTTTTGCAAGAATAAAGGCAGGAATAACTAATAGAAGAAGAGCTAAGGGACGTAAAATTCTCGCAAGATAAGCCACGAATAGTGGTTTTTTTGATAATTAGTAGAGGAATTTTATGAAAAAAGTAAATATTGTTAAAGAAAATAAAGATTTTAATCGTATAATAAATGAAAGAAAAAGTATTAAAAACACTTATTTTGTTGTGTATAAATCATTTAACAATAAAGAAATTTATCGAATTGGAATATCCGTTGGGGTAAAAGTTGGAAATGCTGTAATAAGAAACAAGTTGAAAAGACAAGTAAGAAATATTATTGACCTATATAAAAAAGACTATGAAAAAGGGATTGATTATATTATAATGGTAAGGAAGAGTTGTTTAAATACGGATTTTCAAATTTTGAAAGAAGCATTATGGCAATTACTAGATTGGAGAAAGAATGAAGAAAAAAAATAGATATAAGATCGCATTAGTTTTAATTGCCGTTATTTTATTAACAGGATGTACAAAGATTCTTCAAGATAAAAATAATAAAGCAATTGTAAATCCTGAGACAGGACAAAGTTTAACTAAAAACATTGTTTGTCGACCTACAAATAAAAAAGTAATCGAAGTTTATAATAAACAGGATAAAAACATTTTAAAAGACTTACCTAGTTGTAAAGATTTTAAAGTAACATCAGGTGGTTATGAGGGGTTATGGACAAGTTTATTTATTAAACCTCTTGCTTTTGTAATATTATTTATTGGCAATTTTGTTTCTAGTTACGGTTTATCAATTATAATAATTAGTTTAATAATTAGATTAATTGCCTATCCAATTACTAATAAAACAGCCATGCAGTCTGAATTACTTCAAAAAGCGAATCCTGATTTAAAAAGAATAGAAGAAAAATATAAAGACAAAACAGATCAAGAATCGATGATGAAAAAGAGTACTGAAATGACAGGAGTATATAAGAAATATAATATTAATCCTTTATCAGGTTGTATTTATGCTCTACTGCAATTACCTCTTTTTATAGCTTTCTTGGAAGCTATAAATCGTGTACCGGCTATATTTGAAGAAACTTTTTTAGGTTTTCAATTAGGAACAACACCATGGATTGGTTTATTTGATAAAAGTCCAATTTATATAATATTAGTTATTATTACTGGTTTATCAACGTATTTTTCTTTTAAATTAAATCAAACGGCTGTATCTAATCAAGACGGAATGAAAAATATGCCAGGAATGATGGTTGGGGTATTTACTGTAATGTCCCTGTTTATGCCTTCTGCTCTTGTAATATATTGGATAACAACTAATATGTTTACGGTTGTTCAAAATATGATTGTAAAAAGGAGTAAAAGTTTAAATGAAAAAAAATATTTACACAGCTAAAACTAAAGAAGAAGCGATTGATTTAGCCATATCACAATTACAATTATTAGAAAAAGATTTAATAATTAAAGAAAATGAAACTAAGAGTACATTATTTGGTGGTAAAAAAGTAGAAATAGAAGTTATAAGCATCGATGAAGTTATTAATTTTATTAAATACTCAATATTAGATATTACTAAAAAAATGGGTATAGATTCTAAAATTGAAGTTAAAAAAAGAGATGAAATTGTAAAATTTAGTTTATTTTCTAATAATAACGCTATTTTAATCGGTAAAAACGGTAAAACAATTGAATCTTTATCAATTATAATTAAACAAATGGTTAGAAATGAAATTGGTTGTAATTATAATTTTGTAATTGATGTCGCTGAATATAAAGAAAATAGAGAAAAAGATTTAGAAGGTTTTGCCAAACGCATTGCGAAAGAGGTTAAAAGTACGAATATTGAAGTTAAATTACATGCCATGAACTCTTATGAACGAAGAATAATTCATAATGCATTAAATGATGATGAATTTGTCAATACATCAAGTGAAGGTGAAGAACCTAATAGATATGTAGTAGTTAAGCCAAAAGGAGAATAAACTCCTTTTTTCTAAAGAAAGGAGATAATTTATGAATGAACCTATCGTAGCTATTTCAACAGCTTTAGGAGTTGGAGCCATTTCGATTATTCGAATCAGTGGTGAGGAAATAGTTTCCAAGATTAATAAAGTATTTAAAGGAACAGATTTAACAAAAGTTGCTAGCCATACCATTCATTATGGTCATATTGTTTATAAAGAAGAAATAATTGATGAAGTTTTAGTAACAATTATGAAAGCTCCAAAAACCTTTACAAAAGAAGATGTTATTGAAATAAATTGTCATGGTGGGATTGCGCCTACTAAGAAAGTTTTAGAAATAATTTTATCTTTAGGAATAAGAATGGCTTTACCAGGTGAATTTACTAAAAGAGCATATTTAAATGGAAGAATTGATTTAATTGAGGCCGAAAATATTATGGATTTAATAAATACCAAATCTGAATCTGCTCGGAAATTAGCAATAAACGCTGTTAATGGGAATATAACTAATTTAATTGTAAAATTAAGAGAAAAACTATTAAATGTAATTGCTAATATTGAAGTAAATATAGATTATCCTGAATATGAAGATATAGAAGAAATGACTTTATCATTGTTAAAAGATAATTTAAAAGAAATTGAAAAAGAATTAATTAATTTAGTAAAAGAATCAAGTAATAGTAAAATAATTAAAGATGGAATAAATGTGGCAATAATTGGACGACCAAATGTTGGGAAAAGTAGTATTTTAAATAAGTTAATTAATGAAGAAAAAGCAATTGTTACAAATACCCCAGGAACAACTAGAGATATAGTTGAAGGTTCAATAACTATTGATGGATTTATAGTTAATTTTATTGATACTGCAGGAATTAGAGAAACGAGTAATTTAATTGAAAAGTTAGGGGTTAATAAGTCACTTTCTATGATTGAAAATGTCGATTTAATTATTTTAGTGCTTAATAATAACGAGCCATTAGAAAAAGATGATATAGAAATTATTGAACGTTTAAAAAATAAAAACGTTATTACAGTTATTAATAAGATTGATTTAGTTCAAAAAATAGATATTTTCAGTATGAATTTAACAAATATAGTCTATTGTAATACATTATCATTTGATGGGATAAAAACATTGAAAGATAAAATAAAAGAACTATTTAATTTAGATTTAATAAATAATGGTGATTTTAATTATTTAACAAATACAAGGCAAATAGCCAAAGCAAACGAAGCCTTAGAGCTTTTAAATGATATTAAGGTTAGTATTTTAAACAATCAAGTTTTAGATATAATTGAAATAGATATTAAAAAAATATGGGATTTATTAGGAGAAATAATAGGTATATCATATGATGAAGAATTGTTAGATGCCCTATTTAGTAAATTTTGTTTAGGAAAGTAGATGTTATAAATGGAATATGAAATAATTGTTGTTGGAGGAGGACATGCTGGATGTGAAGCATCTTTAGCAGCTAGTCGAAAAAATCATAAAACTCTTCTAGTTACAGGGGATATTAATAATATTGCGACAATGCCTTGCAATCCATCAATTGGAGGACCAGCAAAAGGAATTGTTGTTCGTGAAATTGATGCTTTAGGTGGTGAAATGGCTAAAAATGTCGATAAGTCATTTTTACAAATTAAAATGCTTAACACTAAAAAAGGCCCAGCTGTTCAAGCACTTCGAGCTCAAGCCGATAAAATAACTTATCCAAAAGAAATGTTAAAAACATTAAAACAGACAAATAATTTAACTATTCTTGAAGGTATGGTAGAAGATTTAATTATAGAAAATAACTTGGTAAAAGGAATAGTTTTAAGTAACAATCAAAAAATATTAGCTAAAGCCGTTATTTTAACAACGGGAACATATTTAAAAGCAGATATATTAGTTGGAGATACTAAAAGAAGAAGCGGTCCAAATAACCAAAATCCTTCTCTTTATTTAAGTGATAATTTAAAAAAATATGGTTTTACAATTCAAAGATTAAAAACAGGAACTCCTCCACGAATTGAAAAAGACAGTATTGATTTTACTAAAACTAAATTAGAAACAGGAGATTTAAAGAAATATAGTTTTTCTTATGATAATATCCCCAATTACGATGTTAACAAACAAATACCCTGTCATTTAATATATACAACTCCCCTTACCCATCAAATAATTAAAGATAACTTAAAAAAATCAAGTATGTATGGAGGATATGTTTCAGGAATTGGTCCTAGATATTGTCCTTCAATTGAGGATAAAGTTGTAAAATTTGCTGATAAAGAAAGACATCAATTATTTTTAGAGCCAGAAAGTATTTATTATAATGACATATACTTACAAGGTTTTTCAACTAGTATGCCTTATGATATACAAGAAAAAATGATTAGAAGTTTACCAGGTTTAGAAAATTGCATAATTAATAAATTTGCTTATGCCATTGAATATGACGCAATTGATCCTTTAAACATTAACCCTTCTTTAGAAACTAAAATAATTAAAAATTTATATACAGCAGGACAAATTAATGGCACTAGTGGTTATGAAGAAGCCGCTTGTCAAGGTTTATTAGCGGGTATTAATGCATCCTTAACACTAGAAAATAAAGAACAATTAATATTAAAAAGAAATGAAGCTTATATTGGAGTATTAATTGATGATTTAGTAACTAAAGGAACTAAAGAACCGTATCGTTTGTTAACTTCTCGAGCAGAATATCGTTTACTCTTAAGACATGATAATGCAGACTTAAGATTAACTAAATATGGTTATGAAGTTGGTTTAATAAGTAAAGATAGATATGATAAGTTTTTACTTAAAGAAAATAATATAAATAATTTAATCGAGCAATTAAAGACAATTAAAATAACTCCTAAAGCTGAAGTTAAAGAATATTTTGAATTACTAAAAACGCCAGTATTACTAGATTCAATGACTTTATTTGACTTTTTAAAAAGAACAGAAATTAAAATTAATGATTTAAAAAAGTTTATAAATTTAGATTATGATAATGAAGTTTTAGAGCAAGTAGAAATATATGCTAAATATGAAGGATATATTAAAAAGTCTATAAGAGAAGCTCAAAAGTTAGGTAATTTAGAAAATATTAAAATACCATTAGATATTAATTATCAAAATATTCATAATTTAGCTAGTGAAGCATTACAAAAGTTAGAATTAGTAAGACCAAAAACTGTTGGTCAAGCTAGTCGAATTAGTGGAATTAATCCTTCTGATATATCGATTATTACAATTTATTTAAAAAGGAAGTACAATAATGAGTGAATTTGAATTTATTAAAGCTTTAGAATTAGATAATATCTTTTTAACACCTCTTCAATTAGAACAGTTAAATAAATTTTATCAATTACTAATTAGCTGGAATAAACGTATTAATTTAACGCGAATAGTAGATTTAAAAGAGATTTATTTAAAACATTTTTATGACAGCCTTACATTGTCTAAAATATATTCGTTTACGAATGAGACTTTATGTGATGTTGGTAGTGGTGCTGGATTTCCAGGAATTGTGTTAAAAATTGTTTATCCTAATTTAAAAATCACCCTAGTTGATTCTTTAAATAAACGTGTTCTTTATTTAAATGAAGTAATTAAAGAATTAGGCTTATTAGACATTACTGCGCTTCATTCTCGTGTAGAAGACATAAATACTACATTTGATATAATAACGGTAAGAGCAGTCGCTAAACTATCTAAATTAATCGATATTTGTTATCCTTTGATGAATGATTCTACTAAATTATTAATAATGAAGGGAAATATACAAGAAGAGTTAATAGAATCATCTAAAATTATTAATAAAAAACATTTAAAAATAGATAAACTATTAGAATTTACTTTACCAATAGAAAATAGTAATCGTTCTTTATTAAAGATTACTAAGTAATATTCTATTGTTATAAATTTAATAATATAAATATAAAATAAAAATGATAGGTTTTAAATTCCTATCATTTTTATTTTATTCTTAATCAGTATCCTTATCATCATCTTGTTCATCATCTTCAGTTTCATTATCATCTTCATCATCAATGTCTAATAAATCTTCTTGAGCATCTAATTCTTCTTCTTGCGATTCTAAGGCTTCTTCTCTTGCTTCAATAGCGGCCTTTTTAGTTTCAAATTCAGCTTCGGAAATAGCACCATCTTCAAATGATTTTTCTAAAGCTTCCTCTTCTTTATCTAACTTCTCATCTTCTTCTTCTAAAGCTTGACTCTTTAAAAATAAATCTTTAAGTTTAGCATCAGTTTCTTTATTATCACTAAATACAACATCTTTTAAATCGCCGTCTAGTTTATATTCTTTCTTTAAATTTAATTGTTCAGCTTTAACTTTATCTTTATCTTTTCTAATTTCTTCAACTTTATTAAAGTATTGATCAGCAGTCATTTTACCACTTTGATATTCAGCAAAGCTAAGTTTTAATTTTTCATCATATCCATTGATAGTATTATTAAGGGCTCTATTTTCAGTTAAATATTTTTTATACTGAATTTTAGTACCTTTTTCTTTTTTTAGTAACATAGGAATAGTAATAACACCTATAATTAAGGCTAAAACACCAAGTATTAAAAGGGGCTTTTTATAATCTTTCATATTAGTTTCTCTCTTTCTTTCTTTTTGGTTTTTAGGAATAAGTCTAGTTTATATTACCACCTCATTTACAGCACTTTACTTATTAAATATATCATATTATTTTTTAAAATAATAGGAATTTTTTTTTAAATTTTAAAATAATTTTATTTTCTTTGAATTATATGGATTTTTATTATATAATAAAATTAAGATATTAAAAGAATAAAAGTGAGGTTATAGAATGAATAATGAAAGAGAAATAGTTGAATTGTACTTAGATGATATAATTCCTAATAGATTTCAACCAAGAGAAATATTTGAAGATGCGGCTTTAAAAGAATTAGCAGCATCAATAAAAGAACACGGTGTAATACAACCAATAATTGTACGTAACATTGGCGATAAATATGAGATCATTGCTGGAGAAAGAAGATATAAGGCTACTACTTTAGCCGGTCTTACAAAAATACCCGCGATTGTTCGAAATTTAGATGATAAAGAATCTTCTAAAGTAGCATTGCTAGAAAATTTGCAAAGAAAAGATTTAAATCCTATTGAAGAAGCGCGTACATTTCAAAAAATATTAGAATTAGATCCAATTACGCAAGAGCAATTAGCGGTTACTATGGGTAAATCTCAATCATCCATTGCTAATAAATTAAGATTGTTGTCATTGCCAATTGAAATTCAAGATGCCCTTTTACAAGAAAAAATATCAGAAAAACATGCGCGAACTTTACTTAATTTAAATGAAAAAGAGCAACAAATTGCGATGCTAGATAAAATTATAACTAATAAAATGACCGTTCGCGAATTAGATTTACTAATAAAAGGGATGTCTTCTAATATTTCTGAGACAATTAACACTCCTTCAATTAATATATCAAATAATATATATAAAAGTCCAAGTAATATAAATGAAATTAAAAGTGCTTATGAGGATATTCTTCCACCTGAAAAACCATTGGCTAATTTAGATTCATTATTAAAAACTAATGACGAGGTCCCTTTTAAAGAACAGAATTATAAATTCATTCCTTCCTTTGATGATGAAATAAAAGAATTAACTAGTGAAAATGTAGTTGTTGATACACCTGCAATTATCAATTCATTTGAAAAAGTAACGCCTAAGGAAGAATTTAAAACTGACACGATGTTTATTGATTCTATTAAAACAACTCCAGTTGTAAATGAAGAGCCTGAGTCTATTATAAATAATGAAGTTGAAGACATAGAAAGTTTAGATGAAAAACTTGAAAGTTTAAATAATATATCTAATGTACTAATTAATAACAATTATAAAAATAATGCTGAAGCTTTAGATGTATTTGATTTAAAAAGTGCGATTAATACAACTCGAGATTTAATTAAGAAAATAGAAAGATCTGGTTTTATAGTTGATACAGAGGAAATGGATTTTGAAGACAAGTATAAAATTATTATTACTATCGATAAAAATTAGTAAAACAAAACAGTAGAATAAAATCTACTTTTTTAAACGAAAAAGGTATTCAAAGTTTAATAATTTTGGTAGAATATAAATAATGAATAGAGGAAGTGGAAAAATGGGAAAGATTATATCTATGGTTAATCAAAAAGGTGGCGTAGGTAAAACAACAACAAGTATCAACTTATCGGCATCTTTAGCATTATTAGGTAAAAAGACTTTATTAATTGATTTAGACCCTCAAGGAAATACTACAACGGGTGTTGGTATTAATAAGGGTGATATTGATAAATGTATTTATGATGTTTTAACAGGTAACTGTGTTATTAATGAAGCAATTGTTAAAACTAAATATAAAAATTTGCATTTACTACCAGCTACAATTAATTTAGCAGGTATTGATTTAGAATTAATGGAAAAAAGTTATAGTATTGAAGGATTTTCGCGTAGTGAACAATTAAAAATGCATTTAGATACGATTAAAGAGTACTATGATTATATAATTATTGATTGTCCACCATCATTAGGATTAATAACAACCAATGCTTTAACAGCTTCTAATTCGGTAATTATACCCGTACAATGCGAGTTTTTTGCTTTGGAAGGAATTATGCAGTTGCTTAATTCAATTGCTCTAGCCCAAAAAAATTTAAACCCTAATTTAGATATCGAAGGAGTCCTACTTACAATGTTAGATTCTAGAACTAACTTAGGATTAGAAGTTGTCGAAGATATTAAAAAATATTTTAAAGAAAGAGTATATAATACAATTATACCAAGACTTATTAGATTAACTGAAGCACCATCACATGGAAAGCCAATTATAGCGTATGACCCTAAAAGTAGAGGCTCAGAAGCTTATTTAAATTTAGCGAAGGAAGTGATTCAAAGAAATGGAAACATCTAGAAGAAGAGCATTAGGCCGAGGATTAGAGGAATTGTTTAATACGACAACTCTTGATGTAAACAAAATTGAAGAACATATTATAACAACTGCTAAAGCTGAAGAAATAATGGAGATTTCACTAAAAGAATTAAGGAGTAATCCATATCAGCCAAGAAAAAACTTTAATGAATTAGCTTTACAAGAATTAGCAGATTCAATTAAAGAACACGGTGTATTTCAACCGATAATTGCTAAAAAAAGTATTCGCGGATATGAAATAATTGCCGGAGAAAGAAGAGTAAAAGCTTCTATTTTGGCAGGGCTTGATACAATACCCGCTATTATTAGAGATTTTACAGATGAAGAAATGATGGAGATAGCACTTTTAGAAAACTTGCAAAGAGAAAATTTAAATGCTTTAGAAGAAGCGATGGCTTATAAGAAGTTAATTGAATCATTATCTTTAACTCAAGAACAATTATCCCTTAAATTAGGTAAAAGTCGTAGCCATATTACAAATATGATTGGGATCTTAAATTTACCTGAGGATATAAAACAGATGATTATAAATAATGAAATATCAATGGGACATGCAAGAGTACTTAGCAAGATTGAAAATAAACATCAAGTTTTAGAACTTGGTAAAAAAATAGTAGAACAAGGCTTAAATGTGCGAAGATTAGAAGAATTAGCAAAAGATGATATTTATGAAAAAAAGGTAAAAAACGAACATCATGAATTAAAAAATAGTGAATATAAATATGTTGAAGAGACAATGATTGAAAAATTAGGAACTAGAGTTAAAATAAAAAACAATAAAATAGAAATTTCATTTACTAATGTTCACGATTTAAACAGGATATTAGAAATTATAGGAATGGATAAATAATTATGGAAATATTTTGTAAAATTATAAAATTAATTAGTATACCGGCTATTTATATAGCCATAGGAACAGTAATATATACAATATTGAAGAATATTATTAATAATTTTTTTAGGCTTAAATTAACGTTGAAAAAAGAGTTAGATAAAAAAAATAATACGGTTAGATTACTTCTTTTAAATATTTTAAAATATGTAATAGGAGGGCTAGTTATATTAGCTATTTTGCCTGTTTTTGGTATTAATATTAAGGCTATATTAGCAGGGCTAGGTATTTTAGGATTAGTAGTTGGACTTGCTTTTCAAGATTTAATAAAAGATTTCTTATCGGGAATAACAATTATTGCAGAAGATCAATTTACGCTTGGAGACATTGTAGAAATTGGTGGATTTAAGGGAGAAGTAATCTTTTTAGGATTAAAGACAACTAAATTAAAAAACGCTAATGGGGCTATTAAGATTATTGCTAATAGGAATATAATAGATTTAATTAACTATAGTTTAAATAATTCTATAGCAATAGTTGATGTAACAATAAGTGCGGATAATAGTTTAGATAAATTAGATAAAGTATGGAATAAATTAGTAGAAGAATTAAGTGAAAAGCTTTCTAATATAAAAGGAAAAGTTAAATTAGTGGGAATTATCAACATATCAGGAGCATCAATTGTATATCGTTTAACGGTTGAAACATTGCCAACTAAAAACTATGATGTTGAAATTATTATGCGAAGAAGTATTAAAGAAGCCTTAGAAAAGGCCCATATTAAAATGTCTAATTCATTAGAGGTTAAAAGTGGAAACTAAAGAATATACTTTAGGTACTAAAGTAATGATGAAAAAAGGTCATCCATGTGGATATAATGAATGGGTAATTATTAGGTTAGGAGCCGATATTAAAATAAGATGTATTAATTGTAACCACGTAGTTATGATGAGTAGAGTGGATTTTAATAAAAAGATAAAAAAAATTATTGATTAAGGAGAATGTATGAAGGAACATAAAAAATTAAAACTTAAAAAATTTAATTTACATCCCATTACAACTTTTATATTACTTACAATATTCGTAATGATTATTAGTAGTGTATTATCTTTTTTTCAAGTTCAAGCAACATATAGTACAATTAATCCTAAAAACGGAGCTTTAGAAACTGTATTTGTAGCAGTTGAAGGGTTATTTAATTATGATGGCTTAAAATATGTTATTAGTAATGCTAGTCGAAACTTTATTAGCTTTGCACCACTTGCAACAATATTAATAACGATTATTGGTTTATCCGTAGCACAGTCAACAGGATTTATTGAAACTCTTATTAAAAGGAACTTTTTAAAAATAGATAATCAAAAAATAACGTTTTTCCTTATTTTACTTGCAACGATGTCAAGTTTAATAAATGATATAGGTTATGTAATTTTAATTCCTTTAGGGGCAGCTATATTTTTAGCAAATGGAAGAAATCCTTTAGCCGGTATTACAACTGCTTTTTGTGGAGTTGCTTTTGGTTATGGGGCAACGATTTTTGTTGGTTCATCAGAAGTTGGATTAATACCATATACTACGGTAGCAGCTAGATTAATAGATGAAGGATTTCATGTGAGTTTAACATCAAATTTATTTATTATGATTGCCTTTACCATTATTTTATCAATAGTTGGAACGCTAATAATTGAAAAAATAATTATTCCTAAAATAGGAAAATATAGAACGAAATCAGATTTAGAAAATACTAAAGAAATAGAAATAGAAACAGAAACAGAACAATTAGAAGATGTTGAACAAGAAAAACTAGCTCTTCGTAAAAAAGAATCAGACGGATTAAGAAATGCTTATATATGGGGTGGCATCTTTATTTTAATCTTTATTTATACGATTATACCTAATTTACCATTTTCTGGAATGTTATTAGATATGAATGAAAAGACGTATTTAAATCAATTATTTGGTATCAACTCTTATTTCCAAGATGGATTTACATATATGATTGCTATATTATTATTAGTAGTAGGAATTGCTTATGGATTAGGGGCTAAGACTATAAAAAATGATCGTGAATTAGTTGAAAAGGCTTCTATTCATACAAAAGAAATTGGCGGTTTAGTTATTTTAATTTTCTTTGCTTCGCAATTTATAAGTGTTTTTAAGCAAACTAATATCGGTACGGTTATTGCTGCTTGGGGAGTAGATTTAATTAGCAATTTATCCTTTAGTGGTTTACCGCTTCTTATTTTAGTAATAATTGTTATTGCACTTACTTCATTCTTTTTACCTAACCCTATATCAAAATGGGCAATCTTTTCCCCAGTAGTGGTGCCAATATTAATGCAGTCTAACATTTCACCACAATTTGCACAATTTATTTTAAGAGGAGCTGATTCAATGGTAAAAGGAGCAACCCCGCTTCTAAGCTTCTTTGTTATATATTTAGGATATTTAAATATATATAATACTGATAAAGAACACCCAATAGGAATTAAAAAAGCCATTTCTTATTTAAGCCCATACTTATTAATAATAAGTTTAACATGGATTTTGTTATTAGTTGGTTGGTACTTAATTGGTTTACCAATTGGACCATCAGTATATCCCGTATTATAGGAGGAAAATATGAGTTTAACAGCAGGAATTATCGGTTTACCTAATGTAGGGAAATCAACGTTATTTAACGCTATTACGAAAAAAAACATTTTAGCAGCAAATTACCCTTTTGCAACTATTGACCCTAATGTGGGAACAGTTACTGTTTCAGATATGAGATTAGATGTTTTAAAAAAAATGTATATGCCTGATAATTTAGTTGCCACAAGTTTTGAATTTACAGATATTGCCGGACTTGTTAAAGGGGCATCACTTGGAGAAGGATTAGGTAATAAGTTTTTATCATGTATAAGAGAAACAGACGCTATTTGTGAAGTTGTAAGATGTTTTGATGATGAAAATATTATTCATGTAGAGGGTAAAGTTAATCCTCTTCGCGATATAGAAATAGTTAATTTAGAACTGACAATATCTGATTTAGAAATTGTAACTAATCGCTTAGAAAAAATCAAAAAAAAGGCAGACACAACAAAAGAAAAAGAGGCACTTTTAGAAGTATCAGTATTAGAAAAAGCCAAAGAGTCTTTAGAAAAAGGTGTATCTCTTAGGATGATAGAATTTACTAAAGAAGAGAAACTTATTTTGAAAAATTTTAGTTTATTAACTATTAAACCAATTATTTATTTGGCTAATATAAAAGAAGAAGAAATAGGTAATGAAGATAATGAATATGTCAAAATAGTAAAAGACTATGCTAAAGGTGAGAATGCTTTAACCGTAAAACTTTGTGCTAAAATAGAATCAGAACTAAGTGAATTAAATGACGATGATAAAAAAGAAATGTTAGAGGCTTTAGGAATAAAAGATAGTGGTTTAGATTTATTAATAAAAACTACATATTCATTATTAGGTTTAGCTACTTATTTTACAGTTGGAAAAGATGAAGTAAGAGCATGGACTTTTAAAAGAGGAATGAACGCTAAAGAATGTGCAGGGATAATACATACAGATTTTGAAAAAGGATTTATTAGAGCAGAAGTAATTAGTTATGCTGATTTAGTAGCTTGTGGTAGTGAATTAAAGGTTAAAGAAGCTGGTAAGTTTAGAGTTGAAGGAAAAGATTATTTAATGCAAGATGGAGATATTTGTCATTTTCGTTTTAATGTATAATAATCCTTGCAAAAAAAAAACAATTTTGCTATACTAGATTGCGAGTATTGAGGTACTCCTTGTCTATTTTATAGACCGCAAGACCAAAAGGAGGTGTAAGAATGAGAAAATATGAAATTATGTTTATTGTAAAACCAAATATTGAAGAAGCAAATATCAAAGAAGTAGCAGAAAATATGAAACAAGTTTTAATTTCTAAAGGTGCGACTATCATTGATGAAAAAGCTTTAGGACAAAGAGAATTAGCTTATACAATAAATACATTTAATACAGGTTATTACTTTTTATTAAAAATAGAATCTAATAATGCTGATGCGACAATTGAATTTGATAGATTAGCGCTTATTAATGAAAATATTATTCGTCACTTAATTATTAAAGTAGAGGAATAAAAGGAGTAAAAATGAATAAAGTAATTTTAATAGGAAGATTAACTAAAGACCCTGAATTAAGATATACGCAAAGCAATGTTGCTGTTGCGACATTTTCATTAGCGGTTAATAGAAATTTTTCAAATGCTCAAGGTGAAAGAGAAGCAGATTTTATTAATATCGTTGTATGGAGAAAACAAGCAGAAAACATTAAGAATTATATTAAACAAGGAAGTCAAGTGGCTGTTGATGGTCGTATGCAAACAAGAACATATGATGGAGAAGATGGGAAGAAAAGATATATTACTGAAGTTATTGCTGAAAATGTTCAATTTTTAGATAGTAAAAACAGCAATCAAAATAATTATCAAACGCCATACACTCCAAGTACACCAACAGTAGCAAATAATGAACCAACACCATATGATTTTAAAGAAAATAATAATAATAACACAGTAAATGTTAAGACAGATCCATTTGCAGATTTTGGTGAAAACATTGAAATAAGCGATTCGGATTTACCATTCTAAAATAAGGAGGAAATTATGGCAGAATTTTTCAAAAAGCGTAAAAAAGTATGCTACATGTGTACAACTGGTAAAACAATTGATTATAAAGATGTAGAATCTTTAAGAAAATATATTAGTGAAAAAGGTAAAATATTACCAAGAAGAATTACAGGTGCTTGCTCTAAACATCAAAGACATATTGCAGAACAAATTAAACGAGCAAGAGCAATTGCATTATTACCATTTACAAAATAGACAGAAATGTCTTTTTTTTTATAGTATTTTAAAAAAATCATATTTAAATTTAAATTGCCATAATTTTTACTTTATAATAAAATTTAGACATTAATCCCTACTTATGATATAATAAATTAAGTTTATGGGAGATTATATGAAAATATTAGATAAGAAAAGGGAATTAAAAAAAACAATTAAAACTTCATCAAATGTGTTTATAACAGGCCATTTAGATTTAGATTTAGATGCTTTAGGTAGTATTATAGGGGTTAATTATATTGTTAATAGATTAAAGAAAAAGTCTTTAATTATATTAGATGATAAAAAACATGAAAAAGGTGTTAATAAAGTACTTTTACAAATAAAAGATAAATATAATTTTATAACTTCGAATAAAATAAACGATATAATAGATGAAAAATCATTATTAATAATTGTTGATACAAATAAAGAAAAATTAATTAGTAAAAATATATTAGGCAAATTTAAAAATATTATTATAATTGATCACCATGATTTAACTAAAGAATCAATTAATAATGCCTTATTAATAGTAGATGATAGTACTTCTAGTACATGCGAAATGATTACAGAATTAATCATAAATTATAATATTTTATTAAACAGTGATATAGCAACATTATTATTATCGGGGATTGTCCTAGATACAAGTAACTTTGTTATTAAGACTAATGCTTTAACATATTACTGTGCAGCTTTTTTAACTAATATGGGAGCAAGCCCTAAAAAAGTACAATACTTATTAAAACAAGATATTAAAAAGTATATTGAAAGACAAAAAGTAATTACAGAAGTAAAAATAATTAATAAAAAAATAGCACTTACAGCAGGTTCAAATAAAGAAATTTATAGAAGAGAAGATTTAGCTAAAATAGCTGATACACTTTTATTATTTGAAGAAATAGAAGGTTCATTTGTAATAGGAAAATTAGATAAAAAAGCAATTGGAATAAGCGCTAGATCAATGGGAAAAGTTGACGTAGGTAAAATATTAAAAAAATTTAATGGAGGAGGAGATACTAATAATGCAGCGGCAAGAATTGAAGAAAGTACTATCTCCAAAGTTAAACAAGATTTAATTAAAATAATAAAAAATATCTAAGGAGGTTTTATGAAAATTATATTTATAAAAGATTTAAAAAATCACGGTAAAAAAGGTGAAATTAAAGAAGTGGCAGATGGTTATGCTATAAACTTTTTAATTAAAAATAAATATGCCATTAAATTAACAGAAGCAAATTTAAATAAATTAGAAAAAGAAAAAAATAAAGAATTAGAAGAGGATAAATTAAAATATTTAGAAGCAAAAGATTTAAAAGAAAAAATAGAGAAAACAGAATTAGTTTTTAAAGTCAAAACAGGAGATTTAGATAAAGTATTTGGAAGTATTAGTGTTAAACAATTAAAAGAAGAACTAGATAAACATAATTTAAATATAGATAAAAAACAAATAGAAAATGCTAAGCATTTAGATAGATTAGGGTTTCATCAAATAGATATAAATTTATATAAAGAAATAAAGGCTAAATTAAAAGTTCAATTAATAAAATAAGGGGTGAATTAATGAAAAATAAAAATATGCCAAATAATATAGAAGCTGAACAAGCAGTTATCGGTTCAATGTTTTTATCAAAATATGCTTTACAAAAAGCTTGTGAGACATTAGCACCAGAATCATTTTATTTAGACAAAAATGCTAAGATATTTAAAGTTTTAAAAGATTTAGCAGAAAAACATATTCCAGTTGATTCAACAACAGTAACAGGAGAATTAAAACAAAGAAATATTATTAATGAAATTGGTGGATATGAATATTTAGCAGAAGTTATGGATAGTGTTCCAACAGCTGCTAATATTGAACACTACATCAAATTAGTAGAAGATTGTTCATTACTTAGAAGACTAATTGAAACTTCAACAGAAATTACAACCTTAGGATATAATAGTGAATCAGAAATAAATGAGACATTAGATGAAGCAGAAAAAAAGATATTAGGAGTTGTTAAAAATAGAAGATCAACAGAGTTTAGAACAATTCAAGATGTTTTAGTTAAAACACAAAGTGATTTAGAAATATTATCAAAATCTAAAGGAGAAATAACAGGATTACCATCAGGATTTTCTGATTTAGATAAATTAACAGCAGGATTTCATGAAAACGAATTTATTATCATTGCCGCACGTCCAGCAATGGGTAAAACAGCATTTGCTTTAAACATGGCTACACATATTGCTATTAACACAGATAAAACAGTAGCGTTGTTTAACCTAGAAATGGGAGCAGAACAATTAGCTAATAGAATGATTTCATCACTTGGACAAATAGATGGTTCAAAACTTAGAACAGGATATTTGCAAAATGCTGATTGGAAGAGAGTTAATGAAGCAATTAGTCAATTAACAGATGCTAAACTTTTACTTGATGATACACCAGGAATAACAATAGGTGAAATACGCGCTAAATGTCGGAGACTTGCCAGTACTGATGATGGCTTAGGAATAGTTATTATTGACTACTTACAACTAATATCTGGAGGAGGAAAGTATGGCTCAAATAGACAACAGGAAGTATCAGATATATCAAGAGCTTTAAAAACAATGGCCATGGAATTAAAAGTTCCAGTAATAGCATTAGCGCAATTATCCAGAAATGTTGAAGGAAGAGAAGAAAAACGCCCATTAATGAGTGACTTAAGAGAATCAGGTTCGCTAGAACAAGATGCAGATATTGTTGCTTTCCTTTACCGTGAAGACTATTATAATAAACAAACTAAAACAGATGATAATACTAGTAAAAGTGAACTTATAATAGGAAAACATAGAAATGGTCCAACCGCAACAGTAAATCTAATATTTAAAAGAGATACTAGTACATTCTTAAATTATAAAGAAGAACCAAATGGAGAAAAACATGAATAAAAAGAATACAATAATTACCATAATCGCAATTTTACTTGCGACTTTTACATTGTTTATTAATTTTAATAATAAAACAAAAGACCCACAAGAAGTATATAGAGTATACTTAGAAGGTAAATCAATTGGGTTAATTAATTCTAAAATAGAATTAGAAAACTATATAGATAGTGAACAAAAACAATTAAAAGATGTATATAAAGTAGATAAAGTTTATCAACCTAAAAACTTAGAAGTAATAAAAGAAGTTACATATGAAAATAATATTAGTTCAACTAATACTATTTATAATAAAATTAAAAATGATTCACCATTTACTATAAATGGATATAAAATAGTTATTTCTGGAGTAAAAGAAAAAGCCGAAGATGGTAAAGAAACAACGACCCCAACTATTACTATTTATACACTAAATAAAGAAATGTTTACAAATGCAGTATCAAAAACTATAACAGCGTTTGTTGATCCAATAGTATATCAAAAGTTTTTAAATGGAGAAAAACAAGAAAAAAAAGATATAGGTAGAACAACAGAAGATATATATATAGAAAATAATATTTCTATTAAAAAAGATAATATTCCAGTTAATGAAAAGATTTATACAAATGAAGAAGAATTAACAAGATTTTTATTATTTGGAACGTTAGATGATCAAAAAGAATATATAGTTAAAACAGGGGATACTATAAATGATGTTGCTTTTGCTAATAAAATATCACCACAAGAATTTTTAGTAGCTAATCCTAAATTTAAAAGTGAAAATAATTTATTATTCCCAGGACAAAAAGTAACATTGGGGATATTAAAACCAAGTTTTAAAACAACTGAAGAAGTATCAGAAATAAAGATTCAAGATATTCCTTATAAAACAGAAATTGAATATGATAATAATTTACTTCTTGGAACAGAATATGTTAAACAAAATGGAGAAACGGGGTTACAAAAAGTAACAAGTAAAATTAAATATGTTAATGGAGAATCAGTTTCAGCTTTTATTCTTCCAGGTAGTGAAGAAATAAAACCTACTATTTCTAGAGTAATTGTTAAAGGCGGTAGAAGTGGTGTTTTAGGAGACGTTGGATATTGGGGATGGCCAACTAATACACCATATATAATAACTAGTTATTTTGCATGGCGTTGGGGTGTATTTCACGATGGTTTAGATATTTCAGGAACAGGATATGGATCACCAATATATGCTGCTAATAACGGAACTATTATGACAGTAGGATATAATCATCCCATTAATGGAAATTATATTATTATAAATCATAATAATGGAATGTATACATACTATGGACATATGTCAGCTCTTTACGTTAAACCAAATCAAGTAGTTATGTTAGGAAATGTAATTGGGGCAATGGGTTCAACAGGATATTCTACAGGAACACATTTGCACTTTGGAGTATTTAAAGGAGTTCCTTTTAGAGGAGGAATAGCATATAATCCACTGGACTTATATCGATGAAAATAACAGTATTAGGAAGTGGTTCTAAAGGGAATTCAACATTACTACAAACAACAAATACTAATATCTTAATAGATGCTGGAATTAACTATTTAACATTAAAAGAAGTATTACAAACAGAAGCATTAGATTATATATTAATTACACATATGCATAATGATCATATGAAATATTTAGGAACAATTATTAAAAAAACCAAAGCTTCTGTTTATATACCTAAAGAAATGTTTAATGATATAAGAAAAATTATTCCCTTAGAATATATTAAAATAATAGAAAATAATTTTAATATATTAGATGTAAATATAGAATACTTTAAAACATCACATGATATCTTTTCAGTAGGATATATAATAGAATCTAATAAAGAAACATTAGTTTATATTACCGATACAGGGTATATAAATAATAATATCTTAAATAAGATAAAAGATAAAAATATTTATATTATAGAAAGTAACCATGATGAAGAATTAGTTATAACTGGTAAATATTATTTCCCACTAAAACAAAGAATATTAGGAGATTGTGGTCATTTATCAAATAAAATGACAGCTAATTATTTAAAACAATCAATAGGAGTACATACAAATAAAATAGTATTAGCACATTTAAGTGAAGAAAATAATAGCGAAGAATTAGTTATAAAGACTATGAAAGAATTAGAATTAGATTTAAATAAAATAATAATTGCAAAACAACATGAAATAACGAGGGTAGAATGATTAAAATAATATGTTTTGGTAAAATAAAAGAACAATGTATTAAAGATTGTATTAATGATTATATAAAAAGAATAAAGAAGTTTCATAATATTGAAATAATAGAATTATTAGATGAAACTAAATACGATATAAATAAAGAATTAGCAAAAGAATCAGATAAGATATTAAATTTAATTACTAATAAAGATTATATTATAGTTTTAGATCAATTAGGTATAAAACCTAATTCTATAGAATTATCTAATATAATAGATAAAAGTTTTATTAATAAACCTAATTTAGTCTTTATAATAGGTAGTTCAAATGGTATAGATAAAAGTATTAAAGATATAGCTAATTTATCAATATCCTTTTCTAATTTAACTTTTCCTCATCAATTATTTAGAGTTATTCTTTTAGAACAAATATATAGATCATTTAAAATAATTAATAATGAAGAATATCATAAATAATTATTTTTCATTTGGCATAAAATATCGATTGAAATATCATATAATTTATCTTGAAAATAAGAAACAAGTAGATTCACCTTAATTTTATATAAAATTAAGGTGAATAAAATTTAGGGGGTATACATGATTATAAATAATGAATGGGATGAATTATTAAATGAAGAGTTTAGTAAAGATTATTTTTTAAATTTAAGAAATAGTATCGATAATGAGTATAAAAAAAATATTATATTTCCTAAAAGAGAATTAATATTTAATGCTTTTAAATTGACTTCTTACAATAATATTAAAGTTGTAATATTAGGACAAGATCCATATCATGGAGAAAATGAAGCAATGGGTTTATCTTTTTCTGTACCAAAAGGTGTTAAAATACCACCTTCACTTAGAAATATATATAAAGAAATAAAAAGTGATTTAAATATTGAAACACCGAATCATGGTGATTTAACTTCTTTAGCTAAAGAAGGAGTATTCTTTTTAAATACAATTTTAACAGTAAGAAAAGATAGTCCTTTGTCTCATCAAAATATTGGATGGGAAATATTTACGGATAAAGTAATTGCGCTAATTAATAATAAAACTACGCCAGTTGTCTTTATATTGTGGGGTAATAATGCAATTAGTAAAGAATATTTAATTACAAATAAAAAGCATTTAATATTAAAATCATCACATCCTTCGCCTTTTTCTGCATATAAAACATTTTTAGGTAGTAAAGTATTTTCAAAGACAAATGACTTTTTAATTAAAAATCATTTAGAGCCTATTTCATGGCAAAATAAATAGATGTTAAAACATCTATTTATTTTTTAATATTTCAAATATTTCATCTTTTTCATCAATGTAAAACTCTTTATGCTTATAGTGATACATCTTAGCAATCATAGAATATGGAATTTTTTTAACTAAGTTATTATAAATAGTAACATTATCGTTATAATAAGCTTTCGCACCTTCTAAATCATTTTCATTATCATACATTTCTTTTAATAACGAATTTAAACTATCTATTTTATTTAGATTCTTATTTAAATCTAATACTTCATTAAATTCTTTTTGTAAAATTTTTACTTGGTCATTCATTTCAAAATTATTTAATTCCTTAATATTAATTGAAGAACTCTTAACTAAAAAATCATCCATATCTTTAAGATTATCTTTAATAATTGGAATACTCCTAATTAAATAATCTAATTTCTTTTGTAAAATAATATCAATATTATTTTCTGCTTCATCAATTTTAATAAATATGTTTTGATATTTATTATAAATATTTATAAATATAATTAAAATTAATAATATAAAACAACCACTAAAAAGTATGTAAGTCCATATCATAGTATCCCTCCAATTTTATAAGTTAAGTATATCAAAAAAAAAAGAATCTTACAATTCTTTTAAAAATTAATTGCTTCATTAAATTCTACATAATCTAGATATAGAGTCCATAAAACTGTTCTTTTTTCGCTATTAGTGTCTTTTAAAATAACATAATCTCTTCCAGAATCTTCAATTATTCCTGAAAATATTTTATCTTTCCAATTAACGCTGTCAGAATAAGACATATAAATAGTGGCATATTTACCAATATTCTTTTTTAAAACATTTTCTGCATAAGGTACAGGGGTAGGTATTCCATTGACATTGACATCCCCGCTTATTGGTGGAACTCTATAGAATTGATTATTATAATCATAATTATTATTCATGTACACTCCTTTATATAATAGTATGCTAAAAATTATAATTATTTAAATAACATTTTAAAAATGTTATAATTTAATTGTGAGGAGTAGATTATGAAAATAAAAGTTGGAGTATCAGCTAGACATATTCATTTAAATGAAGAAGATTATAAGATATTATTTAAAGATACCAAATTAGAATGTATAAAATACTTAAATCAACCTAATCAGTTTGCTAGTAATTTATATGTTTCTATAAAAACTAATAAAGATATTATTAATAATGTTAGAGTTATTGGACCTTTAAGAAATTATACTCAAGTTGAGATAAGTAAAACAGATGCTTTTAAACTAGGAATTAATCCTCCTATAAAAGAATCTGGGGATTTATATAATGCATCATCAATAACGATAATAAGCCCTTTAAATGAATTAAATAAAGCGTGTTTAATTATTCCTAATCGTCATATTCATATTAGTAAAGAAGATATGCTTAAATACAATTTAAATGGTCTTAAAACTGTCAGTGTTAAAGTATTAGGTGAAAAGGGTGGAATACTAAATAATGTTTATTTAAAAGAAAGTGATAAGGCTTATTTAGAACTTCATTTAGATACAGATGATGCGAATAGTCATTTAATAAATAATAATGATGAAGTAGAAATAATAAAAGAATAAATTTAAACTTTATTCTTTTTTTTCAATTTCATCAAATACTTTATCGGTATTAGTTGGTTCCGTTCCTTTTATGTAATACATTAATTTCTTTTTCTTTGTAGATTCAATAGCAGGCTTTCCACTAATAGGATCAACAATTACTCCAACAACGTTGTTAGGCATAGTATACCAATTATTTTTTTTATCTTTTAAGTATCCTTCCATTAATTCTAACCATATGTTTTTAGAGTATTTATATTCATTAGCCTCTATTACTTTGTTATCATCATATCCTATCCATACAGATGTAATAACATCTTTATTATATCCTATATACCATGTATCTGTATCAGTAGTTCCTGATTTAATGGCATAAGTTTTTGTCATTTTAGGGGCGATTGTAATTGCTGTAGGATAGTTATAATCAATAAAAGCTGAATCATATGTACAAGTTAACAAATTATTTAAAATATAAGTAATGCTTTTATTTAATACTCCTTCTTTAAGTCCATTATTTTGATATAAAATATTCCCATAAACATCTTCTACTTTATTAATTAAATGTGGAGTTACTTTATACCCTTCATTGGCAAAAGCTGAATATCCTGCTGTTAGTTCCATTATATTTATTTCACTTGTACCAAGGGGAAGAGAAGGAACAGCTTCTAGTTTGGCATTAATTCCTACTCGTTTAGCAAAATCTACAAGCATTTCTTCCCCTAAAAACATATGTGTTTTAATAGCATATATATTATCTGAGTATGCGATAGCGGTTGCCATAGATATAGGTTTATTACCATACTTTTCACCTGAGTTTTTAGGAGAATAAGTTTTATTATTAGAAAAAGTAAATGTTGTTTCACTACTAGTAAAAGCCGTACTTCCAGTAAATCCATTTTCTAAAGCTGTATAATATAAAAAGGGTTTCATTGTTGAACCTACTTGTCTTTTAGATTGAATTGCTCGATTGAATTGAGATTTAGAAAAGTCTCTTCCTCCCGTTAAAGCAAAAACTTTTCCTGTATTAGGGTCCATCATTATTGAAGATATTTGTAAAGTGTTTTGCTCCCCAAAGTTAGTATTAATAGTGTTTTCCATTAATGTTTGTGAGGCAATATCAAGATTTGTATATATTTTTAATCCTCCTGTTTCTAAAAAAGAATTAGGAATATTTTTAAGGGTTTTTAATTCTTTAATAACAGCATCTTGATAATACATAACGGTTGTTAAATTAATTAAATCTTTTTTACCTATAAATTTTAATTCTGTATCATAAGCAGTTTTAGCCTCTTCTTTAGTAATTACTTTATTATTGACCATTAAATTTAAAATTATCTTTTGGCGATATTTAGCTTTTTCTAAATTAACTAATGGTGAGAAATTAGCTGGAGATTTAGGAATTCCAGTTAACATACTAGCTTCTGCTAAATTTAAATCTGCCGCACTTTTGTCAAAATAATATTTAGCAGCATTTTCTATTCCATACATTCCATGTCCATAATTAATAGTATTTAAGTATCCTTCTAAAATAGCGTTTTTATCATAATTAGATTCTAACTTAATTGTCAGCCATAATTCATCCCATTTTCTCTTCCAAGTTTGTTCAAAGTCTAAAAATAAATTTTTAGAATATTGTTGAGATATGGTTGATGCTCCTTGTTTTACTTCTCCACTTGTAATGTTGATAAAAGAAGCTTTAGCTATTCTTAATAAATCAAATCCAAAATGTTTATAAAAGTTTTTATCTTCGGCATAAATAGTGGAATTAATTAAGTCTTTAGAAATGTTTTTTAGGGCAATCCACTCACTTGAGCCATTTCCTCTAAAGTATAATTCTCCTTTATTATCATATAAGGAAATACTATTCGCACTTTTAATTTGCAATTTTGGAGTAAGTTTGGCATACCCATAACTTCCTAAAACAATTAGAATACCTATTATTATTAAAAAAAAACTAAATTTTACTATCTTTTTAATATGTTTCATAATACCTCCACCTAAGTTTAGTATGAAAAATAAATATAAAAATATGTGTACAAATTTACTTAATGTGCTATAATTCAATGTATAAATTATTTAGGAGGGCAAAACGGATGAAAATTAATGTTTTAGGCACTCTTAAAACGAATAGTGTGATGTATAAATATAGTTGTATTGGCGAGTTTGATGAGGCTAGAAATATAATTACATTTGTCGATAATGATATAACAATGAGTATTAATTTGACTGATAAAAAGATAATTAGAAGAAATAATGAGTTTATAATCGAAATAGACTTAAATGAAAATGTAATAAATACAGACTTATTAAAAGAGAAAGTAACTAGTTCTTTAAAGATAAATGTTTTAAAAATAAATATATCTAAAGATAGTTTTGAGACCCAATATTTAATTGATAATGATGAAATAACTCTATCATTAATATTTAAGGAGGTTTAAATGAAAGATAAATTAAGAATGATTATAATTGATGCGATTGACGCTGATATTAAATTAGAAGATATTTTAGTAGAAATACCTAAAGAAAAAGAAAATGGAGATTATTCAACAAACATAGCAATGAAATTAAGTAAAATGTTCCATGATAGTCCTCTTAATATTGCTAATAAAATAGTTGCTAATATTAGCAGTACGGATATTTCCAAAATGGAAATAAAAGGTCCAGGATTTATTAACTTTTTTGTGAAAAAAGATTATTTAATTGATAATTTAAATGAAGCATTAAAGTTGGGAGATAATTATGGACATAGTGATATTGGGAATCATCGCAAAATAAATATTGAATATGTCAGCGCGAATCCTACAGGTATTTTACATTTAGGACATGCGAGAGGAGCATCAATTGGCGATTCTTTATCTCGTATAATGTCTTTTGCTGGGTTTGATATTACTCGCGAATATTATATAAATGATGCGGGTAATCAGATGAATAATTTAGGCAAATCAATAAAAATAAGATATTTAAATTTATGTGGAATTGATGAAGAATTAGAAGAAGGACTATATCACGGCAAAGAAATAATTGAAATTGCTAAGACTTTATATGAAAAACATAATAATAGTTTAATAGATAAAGAAATATCTTATTTTAAACAACTAGGATTAGAAATATTATTAGAGGAAATAAAGAGCGATTTAAAATTGATTAATGTTGAATTTGATATATATAGTAGTGAACAAAGCTTATATGATACAAATAAAGTCATAAATGCTTTTAATAGTTTAAAAGAAAAAGGATACACATATGAATTAGATGGTGCGACATGGCTAAAAACATCATTGTTTGGCGATGAAAAGGATCGTGTCTTAATTAAAAATGATTCTAATAATACTTATTTATTACCTGATATTGCTTATCATATGGATAAGATAAATAGAGGATATGATGAATTAATTGATATTTTAGGTGCAGATCATCATGGATATATTGACCGTTTAAAAGCATCAATTCAAATGATGGGGGAAGATCCTAAAAAAATTAGTATACTAATTCTTCAAATGGTAAGATTAATTAAAGATAATGAAGAAGTTAAGATGAGTAAAAGAACAGGAAAGGCTGTAACCATTAATGAATTTGTTAAAGAAGTAGGAAAAGACCCTATAAGATATTTTTTTGCAGCAAAAGCAATGGATACGCAAATGGACTTCGATATGGATTTAGCATTAACTAAATCTAATGAAAATCCAGTCTTTTATATTAACTATGCACATGCTAGAATTTGCTCTATTTTAAGAGACAAAAAAGATATAGATTTAAATGATAAAAAAATAGTTGCAACATATTCAAAAAATGCATATAATGTTTTAGATGTTATTTATAGATTTAAAGAAACAGTGGAAAATGCAGCCTTAAAGAAGGAAACACATATTATTACAAATTACTTATATTTACTTGCAAGTACCTTTCATAGTTACTACGCTAGTGAATTAATAATTACTGATAATATTGAAGAAACAGTTATGCGATTAAGATTAATAATGGCTGTAAAAATAACAATCAAAAATGCCCTAAATTTATTAGGGATAGATGCATATGAAAAGATGTAGGAGGATTTTTAATGAATTTAAGAACAATGCCAAAAGAAGATTTAGAATTATTATCTTATAAAGATATGACTTATTATTTATTACAAGAAGGAACTTCAATGAAGACGAATGACTTATTTAAAGAAATAACAGAATTGTTAGAATTACCTGAAAAGGTTTTTAAGACTAAAATAGGTGATTACTATACGTCTTTAACAACAGACAAGAGATTTATTTTACTTGAAAATGGTATTTGGGATTTAAGAGAAAGACATACTTCAGATAAAGTTATTATTGCGATGGATGAAGATGAAGAAGACGAAATAATTGATAATATTGATGAAGAAGAAGAAGAAATAGATGAAGAATTTGATAAGGTAATTGATGATGAAGAAGCAATTGATGATGAAGATGACGATTTAAAAGATTTAGTTATAGTTGATGAAGAAGAACTAGAACTAGAGCAATAAAAAATAATTAAAAAAGGTCCAATTATAAAATTCGGCCCTTTTTTATTGTCCTAATTTTGAGAATTGTCTTAAAGTAATTTTTAAAATCGAGGATTTTTTTACGTATTAATACGTGAGATTGACGATTTGCAAAGTAATTTAAATTAGGTTATAGTGCTCATACCCTCTAGAAAGGAGGTAAAAAAGTGAATGAAATATATGAAGAGAAAATCAATGATTTAAAGTTTATTAATTTTTCAACAAACTTTATGTTTAAAACTATTTTAACAAGTAAAATAATAAAATACATTTCTAAAAGGAGGTGTATTTTTTATTTAAAATGTGTATTTCTTTTAAAATTAAATAAGATAAAGACTGTATTCTTTTTCTTTTGAAAAATATAAGGTTGTGGTACAATATTCTTGTATATAATAAATGTAGGAAAGGAGTAAAATGATGAACAAAGAAAAGCAAAATAAAAAACTTAAGAAAACGTTATTTTTAAATAGTGCATTGTTTTTACTTCTTATCGTTACTATTTATATTGGTTATAATATTTTTATAGGCCCTAAAACACTTAGTAGTTTATTACCAGATGAAGCTGTCTGGGATGGGCATACCATTGCAACCTCTTTTAATAAAGGCAATGGAACACGTGAAAATCCTTATCAAATTTCTAATGGGGCAGAATTTATATATTTTAAAAACAAAATAGAATCATCAGAAAATAATATTTATAATACTAAATATTATAAGTTGAGTTCAAATATTAATTTAGGCGGGTTTTCAATTACGGCAATTGGTAAAAAAATAAACACCGATTTGTTCCTTTTTAAAGGGCATTTTAATGGTGATGGTTATACTATTAAAAATTTTAAAGAAATAGAACCTGTAACTATAGATAATATTGATTATTATGGGATTTTTTCTATAATTGAAAACGGAGCAATTGAAAATTTAAATTTGGAAGATATAAATATTACTTTGAAAAACACAGTTAATGAAATTGTGGGTGGGACACTATCTGGGAAACTAAGTAACTCTTCCTTAATCAAAAATATCGCTACTAAGAACATTAATATAAAATCATCGACATTAGGGTCATCATCTATTCATAAGATAGGTGGAATTATTGGAGAACAATTAGATAATAGCAAAATAATGCACAGTATGGTTGAAGTAATCATTGATTTACCAAATTATTCCTATGATGGGGGAACAGTTGGATATCTAAATACTAACGCTATAACATCTCTTGAAAATATTATTATAAATAGCAAAGTAATTAAATCGACAACAAGTACCAATTACATTTATGGGTTTAAAAATACTAATTCTATATTAAATAATATTTATAAAAAAATAGATAATAAAAACGTTTCAAATTTAAATAATGTCAACATAGATATTGCTAGTTTATTATTAGAAGAAAACACTTTATTATCAGAGCCTTATGAATGGAAAATGGTGGGGACTTCTATAGAGTTGATTAATAAATTGGCTATAAAAAATAGTTATCAAAAAGAATCATCTACTATTAAAATGCATACAATTAGTCAACATAATTCGGGTATATCAGGAAATATTGTTTATGTTAATGATTTAGAAAGTGATTGGAATAAGTATACAGGATTAAATTATACATCTAGTAACAATGGGAAATTGCCTACGGGTATTAACCAAAATTTATATAATGAAAAAACATTGGCAAAGTTTCAAATTAATTATTATGGAAATACAACACTTTTTAATAATGAAATATTAAGTGCGAGTGTTTCTTTAACTGAATTACAAGATACTTTTACGTATTATAAAGTTTTTAATATCATTTCATCACCTAGTGGGGACTATGTTAAATTTCCTTTAATTGACAATCCTTTTACTAATCATCCTACGGACTTAGCATTTAATAATTGGATTACTAATTATCCTAATGCAAAAATAATATATGATAAAAACTATCATCAAAATATTGCTATTATTCCAATTACTTATACAAATAATATTCCTGATGAAATAGTTATTGATTTTAAAGCTAGTTGGATGAAGGCTATAGTAAGTTATATGTCCGTAGATAATAGTTGGAGCAATTCATTCACAAAGTTTAAACCTAGTGGGATTTATCCACTTGAGATAACACAAACAGGTAATAGTAATATAATTGATAAAAAATATGAAAATGCAATCATGGCGGGATATTATCGTGAAAAAAGAATTCCTCTAAATAGTTCATTAAATGGATTTTATGATAATTTAGGGAATTTACAAACATCGGGAATATGCACTAATAATACCGGTTGTATTTACTATGAATTAATACAATATTATAATGAATATGGCGCTAAAGAAGTTATTGATAGTTCTCAAACATATTTTTATTTAGTAACTAGAGATACTAATATTTTAGTGTTAGATAAAAGTGTTGAAGACACTTGGACAACTGCGGAGAGTAAGCCATTCACGCTTACTAGTGTTTATAATAAAACTGATTATCGTTCTAATATTGTTTGGACAGTTAGAGCTATAGCAGTTACATGCTACGCTGATACAACAATTGAAAATATTTTAATTAATAGTAATCAGCAAGATTATATAGCATCACCATCATCAAATATAGCGGCACAAAGATATTTATATGGTAACTGGTTTAATCTTCGTTTAGGAAGAGGAATAAAACATTTAAATAATTATAAAAACTTTACGACTGTTTTAGGTGGTAAAAATAATGCTAGTGGCTCAAATACTAGTGTAGCTAAATATAGTTTGATAATTGAGTCAGGTTATTATAATTCTATTGGGGTTTCAAATGGACGAGTAGCTAATGATTTTAATAATTATTTAGCCGCAAAAGGTGTTTATGGAAATGACTTTGATAGAATTAAGAATGACAATAGTTTATTAGATATATATTTTTGTGCAGCTAGTAGTTGGGGTGGAGTTATTTATGGTGAAAATGCTTTATCTGAAGCGTTTGATATTACGGTTAAAAGTGGAAGTTTTGGTAGCGGTAAATATGATTTAACTTCGGGTATTTATGTCGGAGGAAGATCTGGGGGAACTTATCATGCTTCTAAAAAGATTAATTATCTTGGCGGTTATACTTATAATTTAATTGGAGGCCCATTAACTGATTCAACTAGGGAATTAGTTAATGATACCTATATGTATGTATCAGGTGGGTTTATAGATATGATAACTGGAGGAGCTGGGACAACCGCAACTTATGGAAATCGTTTAATTCAAGTAACTGGGGGAACTGTTAATTACAGCATTTTTGGTGGTAGTAATGGAGTTAATGGTTCTGGGTCAGATGGATTGCTTAATGGTTCAGCATTTGTTTATGTTGGAGGAAATGCCACTGTTGGCTTAGCCGATAATGTTACTAATAACAGAACTTTATATGGAAGCGAAGCGGGTTCTGTTTTTGGAATAGGAAATGGGCGCCAAGGTTTTGATTTAATTGGTTCAGCAGACAATTCTACAATTATAATTGATGGTAATGCAACAATTAACCGCAATGTGTATGGTGGAGGAAACTTTGGGGCTGTTGGAATAAGCAGCAGTAAACCAACAACGTCTACTAAAATTAGAATTAATGGGGGAAATATAAAGGGATCAGTATATGGTGGGGGAAATAGAAATGGTTCAGGATCATCTAGAATTTCTTCAACTGTTGATATTTTAATGACTAGTGGAAAAGTTTTTGGTAATATTTATGGTGGTAGTAATGAACTAGGAACGATATTTGGAAATGTTTCTATTAAAATGTATGGTGGAGAAGTAGGAACTAGTATTTATGGAGGCGGTCAGGGAGGTTTCGTAAATAATGATAATAAAGGGACTTTTGTTACTGGAAATATTGATGTTGTCGTTGGGAAAACGGATATTTTAACTATTCCTAGTGTTTTAGATTCCGTATATGGAGGAAGTGCTTATGGCGTTGTTAATGGCGATAGTCAAAATGTAAATGTTTCACCCAATTCAACTACGGTAATCATTAATAAAGGAACAATTACAAATGCAGTTTATGGAGGTGCAAGAGGAAATACAACTTTTACACCATCAGTTAATGGAAATATATTAGTAAACATTAATGGTGGAAATATCGGAAATGTTTATGGTGGAAATGATGCAGCGGGTATTCCTAATGGAACAATAGAAGTTAATCTAAATGGTGGAACAATAGGGAATGCTTTTGGAGGAGGAAATAACACTGGGACTAACACAACTAAAATAACTTTAGCAGGAGCTACAACAACGTTATTATTTGGTGGTTCAAACTCAAATGGAAACATTAATAAAACGGAGATTTTACTATTAAGTGGTGTTGCCAATAATGTTTATGGAGGAAATAACTTAGGAGGATTTGTAACTAATTCTTTTATTACAATGAATAATAGCAATATTACCGGAAGCGTTTATGGTGGAGGTAAATTTGCCAATACAACAAATGCGGAAGTTCATTTAAATGGAGGAAATGCTTTAGCAGCTTATGGTGGAGGAGAAAGTGCATCGGTTACCAACACGAAAGTATATTTAAATGGTTCATCTATAACTTCTATTTATGGAGGATCAAACGTTACAGGTGATGTTTCATCAGCCTTTATTAATAGTACAAGTGGCACATCAAAAAATGTTTATGGTGGAAATAATGCTGGAGGAACTACTTCTAATGTTGAAATGGTAATAAATGGTGGAAATATTGACAATATTTATGGTGGCGGTAATAAAGCCATTACTCATAACGTAGTTGTAACGACAAATGGTGGAATAATTGGCAATATCTATGGTGGAGGAAATCTTGCCGAGATAACTAACAACGTAATTCTTAATATTAATAATACAACAATAACTGATAGTATTTATGGTGGAGGAAATCTTGGAAATATTAACAAAAATGTCCAATTAAGAATTAATAATAGTACAATTACAAATAATGTTTATGGTGGTGGTAATAAAGCTGATGTTATTGGAAATACAACGACTGGAGTTTCTGGAACAACCGTAATTAATGGCAATCTTTTTGGTGGTGGTGACTCTGGAGCAATTGGTGTTGAATTAAATAATAATTCCGTAGCAACATTAAATATAGCAGGGGCAACAATTAATAAAAATGTATACGGAGGAAGTAATACTTCAGTAGTATATGGGACAACAAATGTTAATATTGGTCGTAAAGCTTTAGAAGATATAAATTTAAAGGCCGGAAATATTGAAATTATAGGAACTGTATTTGGCGGTGGAGAAGCTAATGCTTCAGGTTCTGAAATATTTGATTATTCCTTTATTTGCGTAACAGTGGCTATTCATATTAATATTGATGGAAAACCTTATTTAAGTAATGCTCAAAAATTTAATTTAACAGGAAGTATATTTGGCTCAGGAAATGCTTCTTCATCTAGTGGGACATCGGACATATATATAGGATACTTAGGGACAAAATCATCTCCTAGTCGAAATATTTCTATTCAAAGATCTAATACAGTTATAATGGATAACTCCTTTATTGAACTTAGTGGTGCAACAGATAGAACTAATGAATATTCAACAATTAAATATTCATTTAATCGCATTGATCTTTTAAAAGTTAAAAACAATACTACGTTGTTACTAAAACAAAATGCTAACCTTTTAAAACGTTTAGATAGTTTAGTAGACATTAATAATATAGAAGTAAAATCAACAGTTACAATTGATGATTTAACTAAACAAGTAGCGAAAAATGTCGATAATCGCCTTTATTTAATGGCTAATAAAAATTTAAATATAAGTACGAATGAAGCTGCAACATCTTATGGTATTATAAATGGAATGATGTTTTTTGGAATGTATAATTCTTATAATAATGGGTTATTAGGGTATGGTCTATATGATACTAATTTTGGATATGGAAGTGTTGCCGATGCAGGGGATGTTATAATGGGTGGTTCTTATGTTTTAGGACTTCATAATTTAAATCATGATATTACAAAAGATGGTTTTTATACAAATTATATTGATAATGCTTATACTAAAATAACAACAGCTTACATTAATCCAACCCCACCAAGTGCAACTTATTATATGTGGCTTATTGGAACACAAGCAATTAACTATTCATTTGGATTAAATGCTTCTAAATATTCATCTTTAGGAACTTATGAATTATCAATGCTAGATTTTGCTAAAGGGAATACTATTTTTAATGTAATTGGATTTAATTGTGAAGGATTAAGTGGTGGAGTTACTTTAAAAGATGCCAGTGATGTACCTAAAATTGCCACTAATGATACAGAAGCTAACAGTGTGCTAGGTCTTTCTATGAAATCAGAAACAACAGAATGGACAATGTATGGTACAACAAAATTTTTAAGCAGTAATAAAGGGGCATATACAGGAATGAAAAATTATAAAACAGATAATGTTTCAACTGCTCCATCTTTAATGTTTTATCTATATCACGCTAAAAACATTTCTTTAGATGCAAATTTAGGAACAGTAATAATAACTTTACAAGCCTTAACGCCTATTAATCAAATAGAATACGAAGTATCACTTGTTACGGTGACAATTGATATTATGGCTAAAAGTTATACAGATGGTAATTATTATGATTCAAGTATTACGTATGATAAAAAATATGAAATGCCATCTTCAACAACGGTTAATATTACTAATAAAAGTCAATTTACAGCTTATTATTCTTTATATGCTAAAGGAGAAAGTTTAGATAAGATATATGGAAATAATAATACCTATTATCATGCCTTAACATCTAATTTTGTTCTTCCAGTAGGGACAAAAATTACTTTGTTAGATTATGAAACAAAAACAAATACTCCGGGATACTATTATTATGTGGTTGATGATGCTAATTATTTAACTAAACAACAAGAATTAACTAATTATCATGAAGTAACTTATCGCTTATCTGATTTTATTAAAATGGGTAGTACTAGTTTGACTAATAAATATAGTGATAAAGCTGCTAATAATTTATATTATAATTCAACTAATAAAGTAGCAATGGAAGAATTTCTTGTAATTTTTGATTTTAAAGCGACAACATCTGCTATAGTATCGCCCAATAATACAATTTTATTTGAATTAAGAAATAGCGAAGATAGACCAATTATTTCTGTTTTAGGTATTCGCCAAGATATTATGAAATATAGTTTATACAATGTTACTAATGTTTCTTTAAAAGAAGATGCTAAATTTGAAAATAATTATGTTTATCATGAAACTGATGCTAAAATAATTTTTTCATCGATGGTAACATATGATCAAACTTTGAATCGGGAACCAATAATTGATACAAATTATGAATCAAGTAAGATGGGCTTAAATATTTCTTTTAAGGATAATTCAGGTAATACTTTATCTTCATCTTTATTAATGGGTTCTTTAATAAAAGTAAACAACGATGTTACTTATGTTGATAGTGGTGGTGTATTTAGAGTTAAATTAGCTGATAAAGTATCGAATTTAAATCCTAATATTAGTTTTTATGCAAAAAATAAATTACCACCGGGAATTTATAAAATGATAATAACATTATTCGCATCAAATGATGGGTTACATAATAGTGGTACTTTAGCAGTTGATACTAAAGAATTAACATTTACTTTAGTTGGAGATAATAATTTAATAATTGTTTCATCAACACCTGAAAACAAGATAGTTGACAAAACAACAGGTTTAAATATGAGTGGAAGCAAATTAGAAAAATATACTGTTAAATATGATTCAGAATTAATAAATCCTAATATTAGAATCACTTTATATAAAAGAACAATTATTAACGAAAATGATGTAAACTATGTAGAAATGGATATAAGAAAACTATTTACAAGTACTTTTACTTTCCCAGCAGCAGTTTCGTTAGTTGCTCAAACACCTTTTGAATATGCTTTATCAGTTAATAAAGCGGTTGATAATTTATTTCAATTTGAATTAGATAATATTTTAGCGACAGGAACTTATAAACTTGTATTTAGATTATATGATAATAATCATTTTATAGATGAAGATACGGATTCTTTAATTATTAAAAACAATATAATAATGCCATAAAATCGTATAAAAAAAGATAAAAGGCATTTAATAAAACTTGAATAGTCTTTTATTTTATGTTAGAATGATATTGGTGATAAACATGGAAAGTATAAAGAAAATACTTAAAGGTCTAGTTACAGTATTGGAAGTCTTATTAATTTGTTATGTTGTATTAATTACAACCTTCCTACTTTGCCGCAATAAATATGGGGTTACAGAAATATTTGAAAATTCATTTATTATTGTTGATAAAACTAATGAATCAACACTTTCTCATTTTAAAAAAGGAGACTTAGTATTTATTAAACATACCGCTTCTAAAGATGTTAAAATTAAAGATGAATTATACTATTATGTAACAGTAAATCATAAGTATGTGATTAAAACAGGTATTGTTGCTTCTAAAAGTGGAGAAGCTGAATCGGCTTTTTATACTTTTGAAGGTGAAAAAAAGAATACTGTTTCAGCAGATAAAGTAATTGGAAGGTATGAAAATAAATCTTTTTCTAATTTAGGTGGTATTTTATCATTTTTAGAATCTAAAGTTGGATTTTTAATATTTGTTATCTTACCTATTATGTTGTTATTTATTTACCAAATATATAGTTTAATATTAATGATGAGACAAGATAAATTAGAAAGTAAAAAATTATAATTTAAATGTTTACTATGATTTAATAATAAATATAAAATAAGGAATCAAATTTATTTGCTTCTTTTTTTATACAACGAGCTAAATACTTTATATTCACATCTAAAGAAAATAATGATATAATTGATTAAATGATAGGAAGTGATGATTGATGAAAAGTTTAAAAAATAAAACAATTGTTTTTTCTTCTTTTATAAGTTGTATTTTATTACTTTATTTAATTAGTACCGATACTCTTACTTCTTATGAATCAGAAACTAATAATTTAATTAAGACTCCAGTTGCCATGTGGAATATTAAGTTAGATGATACAGTAGCAACAGATGTTTTTAATAAAAATATATCATTAAGAAATATCAGTTTGGTAAACCCTCATGCCAATCCTTCGAAAATTGCCCCTGGGACCCAAGGAACTTTAAAGGTTTTGATTGACCCAACAACAACGCAAGTTGCTATTAAATATAACCTTACTTTTATTGATCATAATGTTGACCCACAGCACTTATTAACAGTTAAAAATGTAAGTGTGAACGATAATTCTTTAATAAAAACCGCTAGTAATACTTATACAGGTTTATTCACACTTAATGAGATAGAAAGGTTAGTTAAAAAGGAAGTTACATTGACGGTTGAATGGATTAATAAAGAAACTAATAATAATGCAGATACTATAATTGGCAAAGAGGAAGCAGAGCCTAAGTGGCTAAGCCTTAGTTTTAATGCTAGTCAATATAATAATGAGGTTATTACAGAATATAAATAGAGGAGTAGATAAAAATGAGTTTTCAAAAAAGATTTCATATTAGACATTTTGAATATAAAAAAAGATATTTAATATTTGCTCTTTTATTAAGTGTTTTATCTTTTATTTCTTTTTATTGTATAAGAGTTACTTACGCAAGTTATGAATCTAGGGCTAATTTAAATTTAAATGTTGATAATGCCCTTTACTTATTTAATGAAACTGTTTCAGCCTTTAATATAAATATTGATGGTATTGTTCCTTCAATTACACCATATATATCTACTTTTAAAGTGGCTAATTATAATAATTCCCGAGAAAGTGACGTAGACTTATCTTACACTATTTCAATAATGACAACGACAAATATTCCGCTAGAATATAAATTGTACCGCAATGAAGATTATAATAATAGTGCTTCTACATCTATTATTAAAACAACATCAGTTGTTAAAGATTCTGATGGAGCATGGTATAAAATATTAAACATTAATGATGTTAGAGTATTCCCATATAAAGAGAGAAAACAAGATATTTATACTTTAGTAATTAATTTTCCACCTAGATATGCAAGCATGTTAAATTATGCTGGTGAAATAGAAAATATTGAGGTAAAAATAGAGTCTAAACAAATACTAGAATAAAGGAGGATTAATTATGAGAAAATTTAAAAAATATCAAAAAAATATTATTATTATTACTTTCATTTTAATAATTATTTTCTTTTTAACTAAAACTTCTTTAGCTAGATACGCTTACAATAGTGTTCATAGTTTCATCTTAGAAGCTCAAGGTTTTTATTTTGATAGTTCTGTATTAGGTGTTAATAATGCTCTTTATAAAATAGATAATTGGGATGGCGTTAATAATTATAATTTAGTTATTGATGTTAATAGTAAAAAAAATGAGTTGGTGTCAACTAATTCAGATATTGCTTATAATATTTCTGCTGAATGCCCTAATACTGTAATATGCAATGTAAGTAAAAATAGTGGAATAATTCAAAAAGTTAATAAGATGGATAGTTATACGATAACGATTATCTCAAAGGGAAATTTTTCTGTAAATGATGAAGTAATTGTAAAAACAACGGCCCAATCGACATCGCCATATCAAAAAAGCATATCAGCGACATACACAATATCAGTTAAAACCGAAAAATTTTCTTATGCCATCGAAGATAGTCCTAATGATAAATTCTTAAAACTAAAATTAACTAATTCTGTTTCATATTACGAAGTAATGACAGCTTTTAGTACCTATAAAATTGGCGATCGTATTTCTTTAGAAAACTATAGTAAATTAAATGATGTGGATAAGAAAAAATGTTTTTCAGCTAAAATACGTCTAAACTTTCCTGTTGATAAAATCGCATTAGATATGACTAATTTAACATATGAAAATAATATCGCAGGAAGTGCCGTAGAAACAGTTTATGCAGGTTATAATTATATAAGTGGTTACTCCTTTTATCTTGAAGCTAATTCTAATATTGAAATAAATTTTTATAAGCAAAATACAAGTTTTGATTATACTTATCCTATTGTTAATCCGACATCATTAATTAATGTTGAAGTTTTAGTAGCTAAGTAATTTTGAAATGTTTTTAAAATAATAAATAGGTGTGGTATAATTAATTTATTATAGAGGAGGAAATACAAATGGATAAAAATCTTATTGATTATTTTATGAATTTTAAAAAACGTAATGTTTTAGCTTATTGTAATGTTATATTTCCTATTTCTCTTGATGAGGTAATTAAAGAAGAAATTTTAAATAAATATATAGATACTTATATTAATTGTTATTATTATAAAATTTTAGGTACTTTAGATGAAAAAAATGTCAGTAAATATGATTTTAATGTTATTTTAAAAGAATTAGAAGGATATTCATTAGAATTATTAAGTGAAATAGATAAGGAAAATGAATTATATTATACAACTACTTATTTAATTAGATATGGACTTTATGTTGCTTTAATAGGAATTTTAATTGATATTAATGACTTTTCTTTGTGTCTAAATGATACAGAATATGAAACAGAAATTATGGAGATTATAAATTTATATAAAGAGGTTAGCATAACTAATAATAGTCAAGTAGTAAGTCAATTAGTGGCATTAGTTAAATCCTCTAAAACAAAAGAAAAGAAGTTTTTTAATAGTTTTGATGACGATAATTTTTCATTATATTATAAGCCATATCGTCATTTTGAAAAGATAATGTTAGTTGATATGAAATATAAGATACCAAAATTATCGCGTAATTATCGAACTAAATCAATTGATAATGTTTATAATTCTATAGAATTAATGCCTTTAAAAGTCAAAACAATATTAACTTATTTAAATGTGGATATTTTAAAGAAAATATTGAAACAAAGTGAATTAGAGACATATTTGGTTAATCTTCCTGAATACTTTTTAAAGCAAAAAGATATATTTAAAAGTTTTTTAAACTTTATTAATAATAATTATTTTAAAAAGCATATTGTCTTATTAATAAATAATAATGATTATATTAGCCATAAAAGTCTTTTAGAGGGTTTTAAAGATAAGTATTTATTCGCACTTATTATTGATATATCCCATATTAATGATGTAGAAAAGAAACTTTCTTCATTAGAAGATTCATTATTTAACTATATTATTTTAGATAAAATTAAAGAAAAAGACTATGATATAATTAAAAAATATAAAGAAACAAGTTTAAAAACAATAATTATAAATGAGTTTATTTGCGATGTAGTGGAGGAAGTATTATGAGTACATATATAAGATTTTTGTATGAGTTTATGTCAGTGTTTTTTAGAGGAATAAAAATTCTTTTTAATGGTTTGGTTGATGGTTTTATGCAAATGTTTTCCTTTCCTAAGTATTTTGAAATTGTTAAATA
The DNA here is from genome assembly GCA_036649735.1 of Bacilli bacterium. Lineage (GTDB taxonomy): Bacteria > Bacillota_I > Bacilli_A > RF39 > UBA660 > JAVWBB01. The sequence continues at coordinate 10,221 of JAVWBB010000001.1, read as the reverse complement.
TTATAAAGAAGAATTTAGTTTATCGGAATGGTTACTTGTTCCTATTGCTATTATTGTCATGATTATTATGCTGGGATTAATCATTGCTATTGCTTATTTTATTATTAGAAAATATATTCGTTTTCATAAAACTGTTGTTGAACAAGAAGAGTTATTAAATGAGATTGGTAATTTAAATAAACAAGTATCACAATTAGTAATTGAGAAAGAAAAAATATTAGCTATGAAAGTTTCACAATTGGGATTAAAACCAGGTGATGAAAGTGAATTAATCGAAGAAGATAAAGAAAAAGACATTGATGATGAAAATGTTAGATTTTCTAAATTGCATGCAATTGATAAAGTTTATAAAAATTATGAAGTGTTAGATTATAAAAATAGTTTTTCTTTAGAAGAATTGGTTAATTTATTTCGTAATTTTGCTGCAAGCAAACTTCATTTGTATTATACAGTGGAGATGATTAGATTATTTATTTCTTCTTTATCAGCAACAAAACTAGTTATTTTACAAGGTATATCTGGAACAGGTAAAACTTCATTAGCTTATGCTTGGGGAAAATTCATTTCAAAAGATGCAATTATTGCCTCTGTACAACCATCTTGGCGTGATCGAACAGAGTTGTTTGGATATTTTAATGAATTTACAAAGAAATTTAATGAAACAGAAGTATTAAAAGCCTTATATGAGGCGGGATATAATGATGATGTATATGTAACAGTTTTAGATGAAATGAACATTGCTCGTGTAGAATATTACTTCGCAGAGATGCTATCTATTTTGGAAATGCCAAGCCGTGAAGAATGGATTATTGAATTGGTGCCTAGTGTTTGGGATACTGACCCGAAAATGCTTTCGAGTGGTAAATTAAAAATACCTGGTAATATGTGGTATATAGGAACAGTAAATAACGATGACTCGACGTTTGCTATTACCGATAAAGTATATGACCGTGCGATGCCAATTGATATTAATGATAAAGGAACAGTCTTTGAACCAGTATTAACAGAAGCTATTAATATAAATAGCAGTTATTTAGAAAAATTATTTAGTTTAGCTAAAACAAAGTATCCTTTAACTAGTCAAATGAAAGAAAAAATAAACTTGATGGACGATTACGTTATTAAACATTTCCGTATTGCCTTTGGTAATCGTATTGTTAAACAACTAGGAGACTTTATTGGAACTTATGTAGAATGTGGTGGAAAAGAAGTAGATGGAGTAGACTATTTTATTGCTCGTAAAATATTAAGAAAGTTTGAGCAATTAAATTTAGCTTATATTCGTGATGAAATAGATGGCTTTATTAATTTTCTTGATAAACAGTTTGGCAAAGAAAATTTTAATGAGTGTCGAGATTATTTATTAAGGCTTAAAAAGATGATATAGGAGGTGTAAAATGGATGATCGTAATAAATTAGAAGAATCAAAAGTTATATTAAATTCATTACAATCATTATTATCAGTAAAAAGAAATTATGAAGATAAAAAATTAAATGATGAATGGTTAAATATTTTCGAAGAAATAATTCCTTATATTGATAACATTTTAAGAAATCCAAAAAGATTTATTGTTAATGAAGAAGAAATAGTTAAGGTCGAATTAGCTAAAAAAGTTACTGTTGAAAGTATTATACATTTAACTCAACATACTAGTTTAATTCAAGATTATGACCCCATAAAAGGTGATGTTCGCCCTTCTAAAATATTAAATATTAATAAAGATGAAAGTATAGATACATATGAAAATCGCTTTATATTTACTTTAGTAAATAACATGCGTTATTTTATTGAACTTAGATTAAGGGAATTTAATGGAGAGTCATCATTTTATGATAAATTAGATTTGGAATATAACGGGACAATGAAAATAAAAACAGAAGATATAAAAGTATCAATTAATTATCAATCAACAAATAAAAGCATAGATGATTTAGATAAAGAAAATAGTTTTGATAGTCGATTAAAAACTATAAAAACACAATTAGATGCATTTACAAATACGGAATTAATGATTACTTTAAATAAATTACACGTATCAGCAGTTCAATCACCAATTCATAAAACTAATGTTATTTTAAAAAATCCTAATTTTCAACAAGCATCGCGTTTATGGAATTATATTCAATCATATATAAAAGAGGAATATAAAATTACAAAAGACAATCAAGATTATTTAGATAGCGGCCAATTAAAAGAACAATTCGACCAAGGAGTATTATTATTTTATTTAGCCACGGAATTAATTTCCGAAAAAAAACATCATTTATCAGAAAATAAAGCTTTGTCATTAACTATAAATAAATTGTTAGAAAATATCATTGATTTTGACCCTAACTTAACAGAAAAGAAAATCAAAGAATTATTTCACAAACAAATAAAAATAGCTAAAGAAAAATCAAGAAATAGAGAAAAGATAATATTTAAAGCATTTAAATATAAATTTAATATAATTTCCGATAATTTAAAGGAGTCATATTTAATTTTAGAATAGAGGTAGTATATGTTTAAAAAGATTATAAATAATAAAATATTTCAAGGCGTTTATAAAATAATTAAAACTTTATTTGTTTTATCAGTAGTTTTATATTTATGCTTTGTCATTTTTCAAAGGATTAGTAATAATGGTTCAATTATGGGCTATCGTATTTTTAATATTGCAACAGCTAGTATGGACCCTATCTATAAAGTTGATGATGTTATTTTAATTAATGAAATTGATTGTAAGAATTTAAAGATTGGCGATGATATTACTTATTTAGGAATTAAAGATGATATGAAAGATAAAATTATTACCCATAGAATTATTAATATTGAAGAAAAACCTGGTAATACATATTATTTTCATACCAAAGGAGTTGCTAATACTACAGAAGATCCAACTGTAGAAGAGAGTCAGATATATGGTAAAGTAGTTAGTAAGTTAACTATTATTAGTTTTATTAATCAAATAGTTAGAAATAAATTTGGATTTTTCTTTTTGGTATTTGCCCCTTTAGTTTTAGTAGTTTTTTTGGAAATAGCAGATACTGTTGTTGAATTAAAGGATAAAAAAAAGGAGAATGAAGAAGAAGATGAAAACACAAATAGTTAAAAGTGCGTATGAAGTTTTACAATCTAAAAGGAAAAAACTTAAACGAAATGCTATTTTCTTTGCATCTTTTCTTTTAATTGTAAATGTTTATGCTTGGTTTGTCTTTGTGGCTAATGCTAATTTATCTATTAATGCTAATATAGTTGGTTGGGATATAAAGTTTTATGATGAAAATGCTGTTTTGATGGACTTTGATATTGTTGTTAATGATTTACGACCAGGAATGAATACATTTACTAAAAAAATATTAATTAAAAATTCTGGAGAAACTGTTTCTGATTTTACTTTTAAAGTAAACCAATTATCTATTTTAGGAAGCAATATTGTTATTGAAGATACAACAGTTGGAAATGATAAAGTTTTAAATTCCTTAGAAAAAGATTATCCTTTTAAAATATCACACACTGCAAATAAGAAAGTATTGCAACATAAGGGCGACCAAATTGAATTTACAATTACTGTTAGTTGGCCTTTTGAACAAACAAATCAGTATTATAAATTAACTAATGATTTTATTTATAATCCTAAACTTTCTTATTATACTTTAACAGATACTTATCATTTGGCTTTAGATATTACAAGCGCGAATATAAATGAAAAAATAATCAATGGTTTATATATTGAAAGCGATGATGGAGATAGTTTTTGGGGGGAACAAGCAGTAAAGTATAAAGAAAACAATCCTACATTATCATCTTTACGTTATCATTTGGATTTAAAAGTTTCACAAAGAGGTACGACGACACCATAGAAATTGTTTAATTATTAAATATTTAATTGTGAAAAATGTAAATTAACTTTCATAATGGCTTTTGAAGTGTTATTGATGGCAGCATTTGTATCATCCGCATTAGTCATGGTTTGTTCGGTAGGATTATCATTCCATTTAATGTGAATACGAATAGTTATTTGATTGGTATTATGATTAATTGAACCTGTAATTCCAGTATTACTAGAATAAGTTGTTTTAACTGAGGATGCACTAGGATTTATTTCATAGGCGGTAGTCACTAAATCTTTTATATTAGATGTTGGGTCCGTACTAGAAAAAATAGTATAAGAAAATGATACATCAACATCTAAAGCGTTTATAACTATATCGTAATAGCCAACACTGCCTGGAGCAATTACATTTTCTTTTGTATTAGGAGTAGCTAAAAAAGTGGGAACAATTGTCGTTGTTAAGTCGTTTTTACCAGCAATGCTTTCATTATTAACTTTAATATTCCAGTTTGCAATATTCATTTGGGCTTGACCATCAATTTTTTTACGATATTTAGCAAATGTTTCTTGTGTAAAATAAATAGTAATAATTAATAAAATTAAAATACCTAGCCCTATCCATAACTTCTTTTTCATATACTCACCTTGATTTAATTGTACTAAATATATCGCTAAAAGTCTATTGTTTTGTAAAATAAGCAAAGAAAAGCAATGTAAATAAGGTTTGAAAAAAATGTCGAAAAAAATTGTATTTTGTAGAAAGGTATGTTATATTAGTATTGTGTAAAAGATATGAACAATAAGTAAGATATGTCTGTTTATTTTGTTACTCATTATTATTTAATTTAAGCAGAATAATTCTTATTATATGTTCGCGGTAATATTAATTATGTGCAATTTAATATTAAAAGCACAATAATTTACTGAAATGATGGTGAAGTGACGTGAAAAAAAATTATTCAATTAATATGACAGCAGAACGGGTTTACAAAAGGAAATTATTTTCTAAAATGACAAAGATTGTTTTTCTTCTGTTAATCGGTGCCTTATCTATTACTTACTTATTTTTGTATATTATTTATGGAGGAGCATCTTTTACTATTTCCTTAGATAAAAATATGGCTAATCAAAAGAGTTTATATTTATCTGAAGATGGTAAAAAAGAGCATAAAAAAATAGAGTTATCTGTTAAAACACTTGATTATATGGATAATATTTCCATTGATTGGCTTCCTAAAGATATTGATACAAAAATAGGCGGGAGTCATAATGGCCCTAATTATATTGCATATACATTTTATGTTATAAATACTGGAGTGGATGCGATTAATTATTGGTACAATGTTGATATTGATGATTCAATTAGAAATGTTGATTCAGCAATTAGAATTATGATATACCAAAATCATGTTCCAACTATATATGCCAAAAAAAATGCAATAACAAAAAAGGAAGAATTTGGGACAAAGAAATTTTATTCTAATGAAAAAGTTCTTTTGGAAAAAAGAGAACAATTAAAAGCCAAAGAAAAAGATTGTTATACTTTAGTTATTTGGATTGAAGGCGATGATCCAGATTGCATAAATGATTTACTTGGTGGTGAAATAAAAATGAATATGTATTTTACAGAAGAACATGTGAAATAAAAAGGAGAATAAAAATGAATACTAGTAAAAAAATAAGAAAAAGAAGAAAACTATTTATATCATTACTAATGATATTATTTACAGGTGCTATTTTAACAACAAGTACTTATGCATGGTTTACTGCAAATAAGACTGTAACCTTAAGTAACATTGATATTAATGTAGCAGGTGCGAATGGACTTCAAGTGTCGGTTGATGGATTAAATTGGAAGACATTAATATCAAACGCAGATATTACAGGAGCAGCAACTACTTATCCTAAAGCAGTTAATCAATTACCTGGTGGTCTTGAAAATTTAGTGCCAATTTCAACAGTTGGTGATATCGATACGACAACCGGTTTTATGAAGATGTTTAAAGGTGAAATTAGTAGTAATACGGCCGGGAACTTTATATTAAGTGCTACAGAAAATAAAGAAGTTCATGGGACAGCGGGAGCTTTTATCGCATTTGATTTATTTTTCCAACTAAGAGAGGCAACAGATGTATATCTTACATCTAATTCAAGTATTATCGCTAAAAATACAAGTACTGGAATCGAAAACGCAGGACGTGTAGCCCTTATTAATGAAGGAAATGTTGCCACTGGTTCAGATATTGCCGTAATTCAAGGATTAAAGGCAACAGCAGCAGCAAACAATGTCTTTATTTGGGAACCTAATTATGATGTTCATACAGCAGCAGGAGTTGCTTATGCTAAATCAACTTATGGACTTACTACAACGTTAACTGGAGGGACTGCTCTTGCATATTATGGTGTAAAAGCTCCTATTCTTGCAGACAAAAATATTCCACTAAATTCAAATGATGGTTTATATTTTGCACAAGTATCACCTAGTTTAACAACACCAGCTTCCGGAATTCTTACAACGGCTTATAAATTAACATTTAATTTAAAAGCTGGAGTTAATAAGGTTAGAGTATACATGTGGGTTGAAGGTCAAGATGTTGACTGTGAAAATAATGCATCAGGTGGTAGTGTTACATACAACTTACAATTTAGTACTAAAACACAAGCTTAATTTAAAATTATAATATTAAACATTAGAAGGGGTTCTTAAAGGAACTCCTTTTATTAAATTATGAAGGAGAAACTATGATGGATGATGAAATAATAGATTTGATTAATGAAGATTCATGGCTTTTATTAGCAACTTATCAAGAAGTTTTAGAACATCTTAAATATTTAGAAACAAGTATTATTATAGAAGAAGAGGAATTAGCAGATGAAAACTAATATACAAAGTATTACTAAATTAATAGAATCTAATCGTCAATTCATTGCTGAATTTCCTTTAGAAAATAATATAGGAACTAAAAAAATGATTAAGAAATATCATGAAGAGGCCATTATTAAAAAAAATGAATTTGTAAGTGAAGAAATAACACTATTTACTCAATATAAGGAGTTGTTATTTAAAACTATAAAAGAGAAGTCTAATACAATGTTACCAAGGGATGATACAAAAGATTTGATTTCTTTAAAAAATCAAGGAATCTTAATACAGAAAACTATACTTTCTTTAGATAAAAGTAATACAGCTGATAAATTAGGCTTAAATGAAATAATATGTGAATTGAAAGATAATGAAAACATTGATTTAGATACAGTTAATAATTTGTTATTAATGTTTATTAATAAATTTAGACAAATGAATATAATTCTTACAAACTATGACTTTAATTATAGTGTTGCTACTTATTTATATATGAAAGATTTTTTTGAATTTATGAATGATTCAACATTTTGTGAAAAAATGAAGAATACTTTTGAAAGTATATATTGGGAATGTCCATCATTAATAATTCATTTAAAATTAAATATGAAATATATAGTGACATTATATACTAAAGAATTAAAATCTTATGAAGAAGAATTAAAAAACAAATTATTATTACAAACTAATCTTAATGAAGAAAATTGCTTAACTGCGTATAATGATGTTATGATTAATATGGATTATTTAATTAAAACTAATGATTATTTAAATTTAAATAAATTTTTAACTAATGAATTAGCAATTGCTGATTATATAGAAGACAGCTCTAATCGTAAAAATGTTTTTAACCGTTTTTTAGATAAAGATGTAAACTTTGCTAATCTTAATCAAGTTGAAATAGACAAATTTTATAGTGATATAATTAGTTTAGATAAAATATTAGAAGAATTAGAAAATTATTACTATTTTGAAAGTATTATACAAGATATTATTAAAAGATATATGAAAAAGGATTCATATAAAGGTGTATATCAAAATAAAACAAAAGAAGTAGATAAGGAAGAAAAGATTAGAGAAAAACTAGTTTATGCTTATGAAAAGGCCCAAAGGCCTAGTATTTTTAGCAAAAAAGTTCAACCTAATGAAATAAAAGAAAGCATTAATTTACAAATAGATAAACTATCTAAACTTTATGATGAATTAGAAGATAATTTAATAAATGAAAAAATATTAATAAATTTAGATGATAAAGCTACTTTAGATGATGTTATTAAATTATGCAATTCTTCTTATGTTTATTTGAGGACTTTATTTAAATTAGAAAATCCTAAAAGTAACCAATCTCAAGTAACTAAGTTTATTAATGATTTTACCGATTTTTGTTTTAATCCAAATAATACATTTACAAAGAAGGTAAACATTTTAAATACCCAAAATATTACTAAATTAATTTGTGATAAATATTATTTATTTAATATTAATTTTGATATTTTAGATTTAAATAAAGAGAATTTAAGTAAATTACATCAAGATGTTAAAATGATTGCAACAATTTATTATATGTCTAAGGGCCATATTACTTTTGATAATATAAATTTTATATGTACCGTTAATAAATTAAATTAGGTTTATAAACAATTATTTTATGATATACTTATTAAGATAAAAGAATAAATAGAGGTAAATATGAAGTGGATAAAAACTATTTTAAAAGGCATAATATACACAATTTTAGGAATTATGATTATGTTATGTGTATATATCTTAGTAACAACAGGCATTTTTAAACAAGATTATGCTAATGTTTTTGGATACACTTATTTTCAAGTTAAAACAGGAAGTATGACAGGTGAAATTGAAAAAGATGATTTAATAATTGTCAAACTAACAAATAAAGTTGTCGAAAATGATATTATAACCTTTAAAGATAATAAAGATTTTATTACTCACCGTTTAATAAAAATAAATAATAATCAACTATTAACAAAAGGAGACACTAATAACACATTAGATGAACCGATTAATAAAACTCAAGTAATAGGTAAAGTTGTTTTTGTAGTATCTACAGTATTTATGCTAAGAGCTTTAGGTTTATTAATAATAATTTTTATTATACTATCATTAATTAATTTTGATGTTATATTTAAGAAATTTATTATTAAAAGTGAAAGAAGTAAAAAAAGGAATTATAATTTAGATTTAGAAAAAACTATCAAAATACCTCTGGAAGAAATTATGAAATTACAAAATGAAGGCGTTAAAAAAGAAGAAATAGAAGAATTAGATTTTCCATCATTAATAGATGACTTTATAGATATTAGCGTTGTAAATGATGATAATAATGAAGAAAACAAATTCTTAGATCAAGTATTAAAATTATTAAAAGTTAAAAATAATTATAATAAAAATATGAAATTGAATAACGAAGGGGCACTTAAATTAAGTTATGTTTATAAATTAACTAAGATATTATTAATAGACGATTCTAAAGAATTAACGAATACTATTTCTAGTGTTCCCTTTTTAGAACTTTATGATTATGAGTTTGAAGAAGCGGGACTATCAAAATTAATTCAAAACAAATTATATGATATGCCTATTTATATATTTTTAAAAATTTTATTATTTACGATTATTTTTAGTGATGAAGAATTTTTTGATGCGGTGTTTAAAATATTAAAATATAAAATTAAAGTTGATAAGCAATATTTATTTACAAGTTTATCTAAATTTAATCGAGCAACTAGAATTAAAACAGTAGATGAATTAAATTATCTTTTAGAATTTATGATGAAAATATCAACTAATTTTGATTGTGAAAAGTATTTAGGTTTAAATAAAATAACAGAATTTGTGGAATTAAATAAATACTTAAATCGCAAATAAAATATCAGCCTCATTATAGTTTTGAAACTCGTTTAGTTTGTAAAACATTTTAATGTTTTATCTGTAGATATATTATTGCATTAAACTATATATTTTTACATTTGAAAATAGCGTAGTAGTTTTTATTTACTAACACTATTTATTATAGAACTAAAAGCACTTAATTGATTAGGTGTTTTTGTTTGACAATTTATTTTTCACTAATATCATCAAATAACTGTCTTATGTCAATTTCAAGTGCATCTGCAAATTTTCCGATTGTTTCTAGTAAAGGGGTTTTGTTAATTGAGAAACATTCCAAATCTCTAACATATCCATGAGTCAAACCTGTTAAATCTGCAAGTTCTTGCATAGTGTAATTTCGCATTAGCCTGTATTTTTTAATATTTTTACGAACTGTTAAAGATAAATTATTTTTTATATATCTACTCATCAAAGTTACTTCCTTTCATACAATATAATTATCTCAAATAAAGGTATAAAAATATGTCGCCTGTTAGAAGTTTTTGTGATATAATTTAAATATAATAGTTGGAGGTAAAATTATGAGTAAATTTATAAAAAGAAACATAAAAAAAATAGGAGAAAGAAAAAGTTTCAATAAAGATGTAATTATGGTGTTTATAGCCATGATTTCTACATTACTAGTAGTAA